>NZ_JBOEFX010000008.1:25093-160824 GCF_050633125.1 Lewinella sp. | reverse complement strand
CATTACATCTGACACACCGCCCATCATGAATACTTTAAACCTAGCTTGCAAGATTTTTATCGGCATCCTTTTACTGGTACTAATAACCGGTAGTATCCTTTTGTTTTCACAACAAGAAACCGCAAAAACGAGGATTACATTCGGAGATGAAGAGAAAATCATCACCCTTCATTCGCCTGATCGTTATGTTTATCATGCTAAAGTAAGCATCAAAGGAGATCTGTCTTGTGACAGACAGGTACAAATTTTACAGGGCTCCAAAAGGTATAACCAGCCAATACAACTAAAAGAGGGGCGGGTTAATGAAATTATTTTTGATGGAGATTGGTATAGTG
Organism: Lewinella sp.; assembly: GCF_050633125.1. Taxonomy (NCBI): domain Bacteria; kingdom Pseudomonadati; phylum Bacteroidota; class Saprospiria; order Saprospirales; family Lewinellaceae; genus Lewinella; species Lewinella sp. Next base: position 160,489 of record NZ_JBOEFX010000008.1, on the reverse strand, counting down.
AGGACCTTGGGGTCGAATTCTTTTCAACAAGCGACAATTGCGCTGAGAATGAAATCAAGGTTACTGTAACTTTTTATGGTGAGAAACCTTGAGCTGAAGTAGCCTTTTGTCAAGCTATACGTCGTGGTGAGAAAGTGGGCGTGATGCGTTTTTTTACCACATAGACACATAGTTTTCTTTACTTACATGCCTATGTGGTGAAACCTCATACGCCTTACGCCATTGCTTTACCCAATAGCTTCTCGCGCTGCTCCTGGGCATTTTCTGACTTGAGGTAATCATCAAAATCCATGAGGCTGTCGATGATGCCGTGGGGGGTGATTTCGATAATGCGGTTGGCTACCGTTTGCGTTAGCTGGTGGTCATGAGAGGTGAAGATCATGTTGCCTTTGAAGTCGCGCATGGCTTCGTTGAGGGCAGTGATCGATTCCAGGTCAAGGTGATTGGTGGGTTCGTCGAGGAGGACGAAATTGGGGTGAGCCAACATGGCCTTCGACATCATGCAGCGCACCTTTTCACCACCAGATAATACGCTGGATTTTTTGTAAACTTCCTCGCCAGAGAAAAGCATCCGGCCCAGGAAACCACGGATAAATTGCTCCTCTTTATTTTCAGAATACTGGCGCAGCCAGTTGATCAAATCAAGGTCTTGATCACCGGCAAAGTAGCGCTGGTTTTCGTTGGGCACATACGAAGTAGTAATGGTCTGACCATATTCGATAATGCCACTGTCTGGCTCTAGTTCGCCTGCCAAAATTTCGTACAAAGTGGTGATTGCGGAGCTATCATGTCCCAGAAGCGCAATCTTTTCGCCTTGATTTATCGTAAAGGAAACATTGCTGAAAAGCAAGTCGCCATTCTCGTCTTTCTTGCTAAGGTTATCAACCCGTAGAATTTGGTCACCGGGCTCCCGTTCTGACTGGAAGCTGATAAATGGATATTTACGACTGGAAGGCTTGATGTCCTCCATGTTGAGTTTTTCCAGTGCCTTCTTACGTGAAGTGGCTTGGCGCGACTTGGACGCGTTGGCCGAGAAACGCTGGATAAACTCCATCATTTCCTGACGCTTGGTCTCGGTCTTTTTGTTCTTATTGGCAATCTGAGCCGCTTTCAGCTTACTGGATTCGTACCAGAAGGTGTAGTTACCGGTGTAGATGTTGACCTTTTGGTAATCGATGTCCACAATGTGGGTACACACCATATCCAGGAAGTAACGGTCGTGAGAAACGACGATCACCATGTTCTTGAAATCGGCTAAGAAGTCAGCAAGCCAGGTGATGGTATTGGCGTCCAGGTCGTTGGTAGGCTCATCGAGGAGAAGCATATCCGGGTTGCCAAAAAGGGCTTGTGCCAGCAGTACCTTCACCTTTTCCGACCCACTCAGGTCCGACATATTCTGGTAGTGTAGGTCTTCCTTGATGCCCATGTTACTGAGCAGTTCGGCTGCGTCGCTTTCTGCGTTCCAGCCGCCCATCTCACCAAAGCGATTCTCCAGTTCAGCCGCCTTCATACCTTCCGCTTCAGTAGCATCGGGGTTCATGTAGATAGCATCCTTCTCTTGCATGATATCGTACATTTCCTTGTGCCCCATGATGACGACATTGAGGACTTGCTCGTTTTCGTAAGCAAAGTGATCCTGCTTCAAAACGGCCATTCTGTTGCCAGGTTCGAAGGCAATGTGCCCGCGATTGGCATCAATTTCGCCGGAAAGGATCTTCAAAAACGTAGACTTACCAGCACCATTGGCACCGATAACACCATAACAATTGCCCTGGTTAAACTTGATGTCTACATCCTTAAATAAAACACGCTTACCATACTGGAGCGCCAAATCGCTTACTGTGATCATGCTTCTTGAGGTTTCCACCAAGGGCAATCCCTTGATTTTGAGGGCGCAAAGGTAAGTGTTTTTATGGAAGTTTCCTTGAATAGGCTAGGTGTTTTTTGAACCACTTAAGGCACCTAAGGGTAGGAGTGTAAGGCTTGCTTGGTTTGTGCAAATAAAAGGCAACAAATACCTAGGCAAGTATCACAGTACAAGGTCTTGGTATTTAGGATTAGCTGCAGCTGCGGTTATCGTCACTGCGTTCCTCAGGGTTGTCGTTCCTCCTCATCGTTTTGACAAACCTATAGTCTGCCACTATAGGATTTATGAGAATCTAACGCCACTGTTTTTAGACTCGCAAGGCGAAAAACGTAGGCATAACCGGAGTGAGGGCGAGATATAGTATATGAAAAATGTAGAGACGCGATACATCGCGTCTCTACATTTTTCATAAATAGCCCGGTGCCGTAGGGGCGTTTCCATTGTAACGCTACGCTACTACTGGCATGGCCCAAACAAATCTAACGGTTACTCACCATCACGCGGGCGCTTTGCAACCAGCCTTTGCCTTGCACGCGGAGCAGGTACATACCAGCTGGTAAATTGGATAAATCCATGGTTGCTGTATTTGAATCAGCTGCTTGCTGCTGGACCAACTGGCCTTGTAAGTTGTAAAGGCTCAGGTGTGCAGTGCTTGCCTGTTCTGGCAAATCTACCTGTAGCAAGCCACTGGTAGGATTGGGATAAACCTTCGCTGCAGTAATGTCTGCTACTGGCGTTTCGGTGCTTACGATAGCATCTAAATCTACGCGCCCGAGGAAGCCTGCCGACTGGTAAACGTAGAGGTAACGGTTGTTTGGCGTTACTGCACCAGGGATGGCATAGGTACAGAATCCGGCAATCGACTCCCAGGTAAGGCCACCATCCAAAGAACGTTGGAGGTTGGTCAACAAATCATCCTGAGATGGGAAAAGACGGCCAGAATAGTAGGTACCATCGGGGCCTTCAATAACTTCTCCGGGGGCTGTTACACCGCCACAAGCATCGGTACTCCAAGTAAGGCCACCATCGGAAGAACAGCGGGTTGTGCCGCTGACGGTATTCATGATGGTGGTACTGTTCAATGCAAATAAATTGGCTATGGGCTGTGTCGAAAAGTCGCCGTCTATAATTTGCGTCCAGGTTTGGCCACCGTCTGTTGTAGCGTTGATCCGGCCGCCATCGGAGCCTACAAAGCCGTTTTGGTCATCTAAAAACAACATGGTACGAGGGAAACCACCCAGCCCATGATAGATTACCTCCCAGGTTTCACCACCATCGTCGGAATAAGCACCATGTACAGAGCCATAAAGATAGAGCCGCCCACCAGGCAACTGCTCAATATTGAATACGTAAGTAGTGTCTTGTATATCTTCCGGAAAAAGCGGCGACCAGGTATCTCCGCCATCTTCTGTTATTTGTGGACCGGAACTGTTGTAAGGAATAATGACGGTTTGCTCATCCAACACCAGGAAGTCGCGACTAACAGTGTAGAAATCATTGGTGATTTGAGTCCAGGTATTGCCGCCATCAGTGGTTTTCATCATACCGTACCGTTCCTGTAGAGCATAGCCTACTTCATCCGTTGGAAAAGCCACTTTTTCGAGGCTAGGCCGTGGAGCAGGAAACTGGCTCGTTGCGGTTTCCAGCCCATCTGTAGAATATAAAATTTCTGTTCCCCAACTTGAGACCCAGAAGCTGTTACCCAGGCGATGTATACCCTGAAAACGAAGTCCAAACTGATCAGCACCAACGTCTGCGTTATGCGACCAGGTTACTCCTCCGTCCATAGAGCTAAAAATATTACCAGGGAAAACGTGGGCGACCAGATGCGTTTCGGAAAGCGCTTCCATATAGCGAATATTGCTTGGCACTCCGGTATCCGTCACCAAGGTCCAATTGCTTCCGCCATCGGTAGACTTATGTAGCTGCCGGCTCTGGTCGTACATAAAGCCAACATCTTCTGTAACCCAAGAGCCATAATAGGCGCTTGTTTCAAATTGGTAGATCGAATCCCATGTCATACCAGCATCTGTACTTTTCAGCAATGGTCCGCCCTGCTGAAAAAGGTATCCAGTAGTGGGCGTTGGAAAATGTAGACGATCTCGGTAGTAAAAATCCAGAACTGTTTCCGTCCAGGTATCGCCACCATCGGTACTACGCAAGTAACCTGATTCATTATGCGAAAGCATAATAACATCCCCCTCAAGGAAATGAAATTCGCGGCCAGAACTGTAGGCAACTTCGATAGAAGTCCAGTTATCGCCACCGTCAGTACTGCGAAATATGAAGCCATCGATGCCTAAAAACACGGTCTGACAGTCAGTCCCCGGTTTACAGGCGACTACGTCAAAGTCCAGCCCTTCTGGCGCAGCGAGGAATTCCCAATCATCACCATTGTTGGCTGTGCGAGCCAGTACATTACAAGTACCAACGGCCCAGCCATTGCCACTATCGTCGACGTAGACATCACGGAAGTTGGTCGCAAAATCAAAAGGAGCGAGAGGCTCAACGAGCACTTGGGCCGACAATGGGCCGGTAATGAGACTAAAAATGAATAGCAGGTAAAGATAACGCATAAGCATAGGGTTTTGTGATTGTATAATACTGAAGGATGACCATTGAGGTGTCCTACGCAAAGTTACACTTCCCTAAAACTGGGGGTATCTGGTAATTCCGGCAGGTAAAAACTACTGGAATTCATGGATAGAGCTAGAATGCGGATCGTAAATACAGGCTCAAAAACATCACACTCCTTGACCATCAGGTTGGACACCCTGGGTTCAGAGAAAAGGACATAGCATTTGTAACAATAAAAAACGGACTAATAGATACCGGGAATTAGCTTCGCGGTACTCGCCCGATACTGTTGAAACGAGGGCAGGTGGCCGTATTTTTCTTCATTCGACTTTTCCAACATCGGGATACCACTAAGCCCCAAGAGAAGGCCGGTTATCCAGACAGGGCTGATAACAGTGGCCCATTCTAAACCTTCAAGTGCCGGAATGCAAGCGATAAAAACACCCAACCATACCAAAATTTCTCCTGCGTAATTGGGAAAACGCACGACACTAAACAAGCCTTCTGCCATAAACTTGCCCTCGTTGCCTGGTGTGGTTCTGAACTTGAACTTCTGGGCATCAGCAATGGTCTCCATCAATAAACCAAAGAAGAAAATAGCAACTCCGATTGGTAAACTTCTCGACAAAAAAGCCTCGTCCAATTGCGCTTTCGTAGCGCTTAGCGCCACCACCACGGGTAACAGAATCACCCAAACGCTTACCCCTTGAATAATCCAAAAGCTACCAAATCGCCACCATATCGGGCGCATTTCATCGAAACGGTGATCCTTTCCCTTCGTTAAAACTCTTTTGAAAAGGTAGCTTCCTAATCGGACAGCCCAAATGACTGGCATTGCCGCAATAAGCAAGCGGTAAGGGTGGCTCGTATCGCCAATCCATAAAAGAAATATAAGCGTAATCAGCAAAAAAGTAGCGCTATACGTAAGATCTGTAAGCTTATCTGTTTGGCACCTATATGCAACGATGAACACCAAAACATTGATGATCAGAGAGATAAGAAGACTTAAAACGATGGGGTTCGAGAGCATTTGTTGTTTTTACGTGTGGTAGGTGCTCTAATAGTATGAATCTATTAAAGATCATCCTTTTTAAAAAAAAATTGGCCGTAGTATCCGAATACGCTACAAAAAAATGTTTCTTCCGTAAAAATATTGCTCCTTACTCTTAAAAGAAGGCCTTATGTATATACGAACTGCTTTTATTGTCGCAACAATAATGCTCTTATTCGCCAATTGTAACACTACAAAAAACAGTCTGACTCTTCCAGAAAAGCCAATGGTTATTTTAAAATTAGACGACCTATGGTTTGAAGACGGCTTGGTTCACCCCGGTTGGATACAAGTCGTAGATTTTCTTGACAGTATGGAAGTGAAAGGCACTATAGGTATTGTAGGAAATTCTTTGGAGGAAGGCGACGCTACCTATTTCAACTGGATAAAAGAGCGCCATGATGAGGGCTATGAAATCTGGCACCACGGTTTTTGTCATTGCCGCCATCAAGTAGATACGCTTGAAATTAGAGAATACCGAGGTGAAGATTTGGCTGCACAAACTACGAGCCTCTTAAAAACCCAACAACTCGCTCAGGAAAAACTAGGCATTACACTCCGCTCCTTCGGCGCGCCCTACAATTCAACGGACCAGTACACTGCTAGCGCCTTGGCCGAAATCCCAGCCCTTAAAGTTTGGATGTACAAGGAAACAGATTGCTCCACCGACAAATTCCTTCTCCCCAGAATTGCAGAAGTAAATATCGAGTACCCTGTTCATCAACCAGATTTCGAACAATTCAAAGCAGGCTATGAACAGTTTAAAAACGAACCAATATTGGTTATCCAAGGGCACCCTCGAAGTTGGGCAGAAGAAGAGTATCGCCTTGAAACATTTAAAAAAATCATCCTTTTTTTACTGGAGGAGGGGGTAACATTTGTAACGCCTTATGAATACTACCTCAAGCAGCGTCTGTTTTGAAAAAACGCTAATTCGACCTACCTTCATGAAGATACCGAGCAGTTCTCTTTTCTCTGATGTTTATTATACCAGGCCTCTCAAAAAAAAATGCTACAATGGAACAACTAAATGATAATCAGCAAGACACAAAGCTTTACTCTCAAGCCGCGATTGGTGGCGCGACATTTATAGGAGGCCCGCTCGCTGCGGGTATATTGGTTCGTCACAACTACATCGAATTAGGGAAAGAAGACGATGGAAAAACAGCTTTAATCATTGGTATTATTGCTACGGTGCTACTATTTGGTGGCATATTTATGGTTCCTGATGAACTGATGTCAAAAATTCCGAATCAAATTATACCTGCCATTTACACAGCTATCATTTATTTCATTGTGGACAAAATCCAGGGAGAGGCTCTCAATCGGCACAAGGATAATAACTATGCATTCATGTCGAATTGGAAAGCCGCGGGCATAGGTTTTGTTTGCATGTTGCTCATTATCGGTTCTGTGTTCGGATATACGTTGTACGAAACATCCAACCCTGCGTATGATCAATACGACCTACAGATGGAAGATTTTATGGCTAATGAGTCGGAAGCTCTTGAGTTTTATGATCACCTCGAAACAAGTCCTCCTTATTCTCTTCTTCAAGAATTAGACAATAGGGCTATTCCCAAGTTCGAAGAAAACCTAACAATTATAGAAGCCACCAACCAAATAGCGCATTTACCGGCTGAGTTAATTCAACGAAATGAGCTATTAAAGGAGTATTGCAACCTGCGAATCGAAACATTTAAATTGTTTAGAAAGGCAATCAAGGAAAATTCTGATGACTATACGGAAGAGCTAGTACGCCTTAATCAAAAAATAGAAAAGGCCTTAATCAAGCTGCAATAAATAACTTAGTGCTTGGTAGGAAACAGCAAGCACGTTTCAAGACACTACCAAACTAATAAAAAATGAAAGTATACCTTTTGCTTATTGCTATTCTTATTGGAACTTCAGTACTCTCTCAAAGTGACTTAGATGAATCCATCAATAAAATCCTAGATGACTATGTCAATTCATATTATGAGCCTGGTTTAACCGTAGGAGTTGTAAAAAATGGCGCGTTAATCTTTCAAGGCAACAAAGGAAGTATGAATTTAGAATACAACCTTCCCTTCAATGACTCAACTGTTTTTGACCTGGCTTCTGTTACCAAACAATTTACATCAGCATGCATAGGTGTATTGGATAAGCAAGGAAAACTATCTATCGATGATGATGTAAGGAAGTATATTCCCGAATTAAAAAGCTATGAACACACGATCAGGATCAAACACTTGCTTAATCATACTAGTGGAATAAGAAATCACAACGTTTTACTCGACTTAAAAGGGTTTGATTACAAACATCAGGGGTATACGAATGAAATGATTCAGGAACTTATGTTTAAACAGAAAGGAATCAATAACATACCCGGCGAAAAAGTACTGTATTCCAATACAAATTATGTGCTTCTGAAATTAATTATTGAACGAGTATCGGGTAGAAAAATACATGAGTTTTCACAGCAGGAATTATTTGCCCCATTGGAAATGACACATACCTTTTATAGAAGTAACCTAGAAGAGGTTATAGAAAATCGAGCGTATTCCTATTACAAAAACAATGAAACGTATCAACAACCAAAGTCCTTAACCCTATGTGTTGGAGCCGGGGGTATGGGAAGTACCATCGAAGATTTAGCCAAATGGTCTGATGTGTTTTTAAATCCGAATCATAAATTTCACTACTTAAAAGAATTTATCACGGAACTCGATACTTTGAATAATGGCGAATTAATGAAGCACGCAAGAGGGATGTTTGTTGCACCCTACAAAGGCTATACTTCATACAATCACAGTGGAAGAGATTTAGGGATGCGTTCTCAGTTTATTTGTATTCCGGATAAAAACCTAGCAATAATCGTTTTTACAAATTCGGAGCACATCAATGCCGTGAATATTTCTTATCAAATTCTGGATTTGTTTTTAGAAGGAGAAAGTATCGAACAAAAGGAAAATCAATTTAGCCATTCCGTAAAACAACTTAGGGAATTTGAGGGGGCGTACCAAGAATTAAATAGTGATTTAACAATGAAGGTTTTCGTTGAAAATGATACACTGAAAGCAATCAGTAGTTTTGGGCGAGATGCCACGCCATTGATTTCTACAGGTGTCAATTCATTGGCCAGAATTGATAACCCTTCAATTGTATATACATTTCACCCAAATGAAAAATCGGATATTGACTTATATGTTGATTTTGGTGGCGCTGGCTTCTATTTTGAAAGAATTACGCTTGAGTTAAATCCAAATCAAAACTTGGTTGATTATATCGGCAGTTATTACGCTGATGAATTGGACGTTACTTATTTCATATCAATTGAAAACAACAAGCTAGTTTTGAGTTATCCTAATAATGAAAACATTACCATTAAAGAAGGGGTTACAGATACTTTCGGTGCCAATAGAAGAACCAAGTACTCATTTCATAGAAATAACGAAGGGAAAGTGATCTCCTTTGAAGTTGCTTCAGAGGGTACCGTAAAAGAAATATTCTTTAGCCGAATAAACTAATGCCAGCCTTGTATAAGTGGCATTGAAACGACCGATTAGCTTGACCTTAGTCCTTTACTGGGTTCAGCAACAGGCTAAAGCTAAGCGTCTGCTGCTAAAGGAACTCTTTTTCTACAAAAAAACGTTGAGATAGTCGATTTCAAAAAACTACCACACGTACTTTGTAATGGACGACCGACACTGCCTGATTTGCCAAAGACCGCTGGGAAACAGCAAGCGCATTTCTAAACACCACCTCATCCCGAAATCCAGAGGAGGAAAGCATACCGATACGGTTTTACTCCACAACATTTGTCACCAAAAGATCCACTCGGTCTTTACAGAAAAAGAACTCCGGGACGAGTTCCATACCGTAGAAAAACTGACAGAGCACGAAGAAATGCGTAAATTCATACGTTGGGTCGCCAAGAAGGGCATCAACTTTTATCAGAAGAATAAGAAATTCAAGAGGTAATGAACGCGCTAATTAAAAACGGGAAGGCAATTTACTTACTGGTGCTTTTACTAGGCAGCAATCTGCTCACAGGACAGCCCACTCCCGAATGTGTCTTTAAACCTGCTACCCAGGATCATCCGCAGGATATTTTGAGATTAGATGACGGCACCTACCTGGTAGCCAGTGAGGCCGATCCTGGCCAACCAGACATCATTGATACCGTTTATTTGGAGAAATTTGATATTTCCCGGCAATTGGAATGGAGTCGCAAAATAGCAAAGCATCAGCCTATCCATTTAAGGATTTATGCTTTTGCTGAAGTCTATTTGGTGACTGGCAAAGAGGTTTTCTACCAACAAGGTATTGATGTTCGTCCTTTCTTCCTGCTATACAGTAATACCGGTGAGCTACTACAGGAAAAGTCTTACGATTTAGACAGCTATTATGATACCGATATTGCTACGAATACGATTACAGGAGGTGGCTTTGCCGTCATTGCCGTAAGAGACGAACTGATCCGTATAGATGCTCTGGGAAATGAAGAACGTTTATTCAGCTTCGAAGAAGCTATGGGCTACCCCGGTGATCCTATTCGATATTTCTATCAAGATCAAGCAGGCAATTGGATCATTCTCACCACCTCACTGGATCTTATTCGGCTTGATAGTGAATTTTCTTTTTTAGGGGAAACTTCTCTCGCTTACGAGCTTTCTGGTCTTGGTATAAACAGAATCCATCACAATGAAAACGACGACCGCCTTGTGTTTGCAGGCAATATCATCTACCATCCTAATCAAAATGAATATTGGCACAGCAAGGCTTTCTCTTCACTAGGCGAAGAACTTTGGAGCAGAGATTACGATGATATTCCATTCACTAGAAATGGCAACCTGCATTCCGTCATTGGTGCAACTAATGGGTTCTATCTTTTTGGTAACACCGCTAAAGTCGAAAGTTTCACCCGCAGGTTTTATCCCATGATTATAAAACTCGACGAGCAAGGGAGAGAAGAATGGTATTATGAATTTCCGTTCTCTTCTTTCCAATATTCCGCTATGGATATCGTCAAGGAAATGGACCGCTTTGGGTTCACCATAACGGGGCATTTTAAATGTGAGGAAGACAATACTTATGATATCTACTTGTCACGCGTCAGTATACCCAGTGAGGAGGTAATTGTAGACAACCAGGAAGTAAGCACCATAGGTAACCTAGAGATTTTCCCAAATCCAACGGAGGGTGTCGTTGTTATTCATGCTGAATCAGCATCGTTGTCAAGTGTTGCGATAGTAGACACCAGAGGCAAGCTCATCAGGCAAGAATCCTTAAAAGCAGGGCCTACCTTGGAAATCGATTTATCGGAACTCCCTGATCAACTTTATTTTCTTAAGATCGTCATAGATGGGAAAGAGGCGGTGGTGAAAAAGGTGATCAAATCTAGTCGTTAACGGGCGCTTTTTCAACCATCGCATTCGGGAATGCACATACACTAAAACAAGGCACTTCCTCTGCTCAATAAACCTCCAATACTCTTTCCTTCCGGCCATTAAAGACAATCTCCTCCCCTGCTGTTTTTCCCAATAGCAACTGCCCAATGGGCGCGGCTGGCGAAATACAAAAACAAGATTGCTTCAGGACAACAACCCTGCCCAGGCTTACGGCCAGAAAATACGTTCGCTGGTCAGTAACCACAAGGCTGCCTTTTTGGATATGATCGGAGCTTTGGTCTATGCCGATTTGCTGGAGTTGGCTTTGCGTTTGCTTCGCTAGCTCCAACTGGGCTGTAATTTTGTCGGCTTCCATTTGCATCATGGCGCGGCCCGTCTCGTATTTATCTCCGGCACTGCTTTTGGTTTCGTTCTGCTTCGATTCATCAATGGAATCGAGCGCCTCTTGCAGATCGATCATCTTGGTAGCCAGGGTAGCTAGACAGGTTTGGTAAAGCGTTTGTTTAAGCGAAAGCATAAATGGTGATCTAGTACGAAAACAGGTTATTTCATAGGCAACAAACGGGAATCCGCCAGAGCTGCCGTTCTGTGGCCAATCCCTTTGAGATAACCTTCATTACGAGCAAAACCGATGAAAGCTTCTGCACTCCGATGCTTGACCAGGAGCACCATATCCCAGCCTTCGCCCTCAGGGCCAATCAGGAAGGAACCACCTTTACCTGAGTACAACAATTCCCCTCCCGCTTCTTGCAAAAAGGGCGTAGTATGCTTCATGTAACGCTGGTAAGCTTCCTCACCGGAAACCATAGTAGCTGGTGCCAATTCAGGGCTCGCCGAGTAATCTGCAACTTCCCTAAATTTTAGAAGGTTGAGCATGACGACTTCTCCCTGGTTATGGTATTGCTGATAAAAGGCTTGCCCCGCCGTTTGGGTGGCATCGAGATAGGTGTGTTCTGGCATTTTTCTTTTTATTATTAAAAAAGAAAACACCTTAAGCACAAAAATAGATGCCCCAGACTATCCCATCGTAATCACTACGTTCCCTTTCTTATGCCCTTTGTCAATATAGCGGTGTGCATCAGGCACTTCTGCCAAAGAATATTGCCTATCAATCACCGTCTTCAACTTCCCGACGGCAATAATTTCGCGTAACTCAAGCAACATTTTTCTCAACTCTGGTACGGGTTTCATTCCAGTAGCGTCGAATTTAGCCTTTTTCTTTCCAAACAGTGATGTTCTGAGCATTTGAAAAAGTAAAGGCAGGCCAAGGACTGGCGAAAGGTAAGTACCATTAGGCGTGAGCGAGCTTTTGCTTTTGCCAAAACTGCTTTTACCTACGGTATCATAAATAATGTCATAGGCTTTTCCTGATTTCGTAAAATCAGTGGTTTTGTAATCAATAACCTCATCAGCACCCAGCGATTTCACCAGTTCCAGATTAGCCGTACTACAAACTCCGGTAACTTCAGCACCGAGATGCTTGGCTAATTGCACAGCGGCAGTTCCTAAACTTCCGGAAGCACCAATGATCAAGACCTTCTGTCCTGATTGGATACCGGCTACTTCTCGCAGTAAATTTAAGGACGTCAAGGCACCATCACAAATCGGTGCTGCGGCTGCCGTGCTTATGTTCTCTGGAAGCGTAGCGATAATACCATCCTCGGCTATACACAAATACTCGGCATTGGTACCTGATCCAAAAATCGACTCTCCGAAGACGAATTCTCCAACAATAAACTTGGTAACATCTTTGCCTGCATCAATGATTTCACCAGCAAAGCCCGTTCCCGTCACCGGATGTTTAGGCTTACTGAAGCCCATAAACAATCGCCCAATATAAGGAATCCCAGTACGCATCATTGCACCCGCTGTGGTTACTGACGAGGCATCAATACGTACCAATACTTCGTTGGCTTTAGGGGTTGGCATGGCTACGTCCTGTAATTCCAATACCTCTGGTCCACCATAACTAGTTGCGACGATGGCTTTCATTTTCCTTGTGTTCATCTTGAAAATTTCTTGTTTCCTAATTTCTATGACACAAAGTTAGGGGCAGGAAGGAGGGGCATCGTTCTGATTTGCAAATCCGAACGTTTTGGGATTGTGCTATATATCAAACAGCAAATTTCATCAAACAAGTGTTACCATATTGTGTAAGCGAACCGCAGTGTAGTCTGTTGCGACTGCCTAACACCAGAAGGGCCATAATAAGGCAAATAACAATCGCAGAAGCCAAATCCGCAACAACCACCATAGGGATAGCCCCCATAGTAGTAATCGTCTTTCTTATTCAAACCCCACGACTTTTGGAGGCTCAGGGTAGCGCGATCTATGGTGACTCCGAGGCCGCCGATAAAGGAGGCTTGCCAGCGTTTCACATCTAGCCATTCTGCACTGAGATCGACTTTTTCTCCGTAGGAATAATCATAGGAATCTGGCTGTCCGGCAGCGCCGTAGTAACTATTCACAACATTGCTCTGAGACAGTAAATATCCAGCTTGGATGCCCGACTTCACGAAAAAACGGGTACGACTATCTGGTTTACCAAAATAGAAGTGCGTTTCGAGCGGAATACGGAGCTGGCTTTGCTTTTGGTAATAACGCTCGCGGTTGTAGGAAATCATTACATCCTCCGTATTGTAGGAAATACTCTCCGACTCAGAGAAATTTCGCCACTGGCTGTAATTCACGCCTAAACGAAGGCTAAAACGATGACTCAGGAGAAATTCCGCCCAGGCTCCTCCACTAAAACCCGGCTGCCGACGAACCTCGGTTTTGTAATAATAATCGCCAAAAGTATCGTCATAATACGTTTGCTCTTGTAAATCGGCTTGGCCACTATAGCCTGCTTCAACATCAAGGCCAAAGGCCCAACGGCTTTGCCCAGAGAGTGCAATAACCATTATAACAAAAGCGGAGAGTAGGATTATTTTTTTCATAACTGGTGTATTTCTTTTGCTTATGTCGTAAGACCACAACCAGCTAAAAAAGGGTTGGGTAGGTTTTAAAATAAGCGATAGCGAAAATGGATACTGGTCTGTTCTAGTCTCTTGACGCGGTTACGCTCTATTTCAAATATTCGAACGCAATTGGCAAAAACACCACCAAAGCAACCATAAGGATAATTGGCGCTGCGGTCTTCACCCCAAGTGTGTTCAATGCTAAAACTGGCCCTATCTATGGCAAAGCCTGCGCCCGCTACAAAGGAAGTTTGCCAAGGGTCTACCCCCAACCAGTCGGATTTCAGGTCTACTTCTTCGGCAATGGTCTCTTCAAAAGTTTCATCCAAGCCCGCAGCGTCGACAAAGTTGTCAATCGTATTAGTCTGTTGCAACAAGTGAACAAAGTGAAGCCCTCCTGTGAGAAAAATCCGGGTGGAACGATTGGGTGAACCGAAATACCATTTTGCTAATAACGGTATCCGCATTTGCCTTTGTTGCTGATAATAATCGGTGTGACTGAAGCTCCTTATAACACCTTGCAAATTATGATCAATGCTTTCAAACTCTACGTGGGTACTCCACTGTCCGTAGTTCAGGCCTAACTGAAACTCCAAATGATGCGTAAGCAAATATGATCCCCAAACACCTAAACCAGCACCAGGATACCGTTTCTCTTCAATCCGGTTATAGGCATCGCCTCCAGCAAAACTGCTGCCCGGAAATGTTTCTTCATAGAGATCAGAGCGGCCGCTGTAACCTCCCTCTAATTCAAGGCCAAAAGCCCAACGATGCTGTGCCGAAAGTGCTGTGGTCAATACAACCAAAAAGAACAGAAGGATTGGTCTTTTCATAGCAGATACGTTTCTTTTGCTTACGCAGTAAGACCGTAATCTACAGAAAAAAGGTTGGGTAACCGAAACCTAGAAAAAGATTCAGGTCGCTACCTACAGCTCCTATTTTATTTGATAAGCAAAATGCAAAGCAGCCGATCGTACATAGCGGAGCGGAGTTCCTGAAACCGTTATAGCGCCACTTGAGTCTGGTTCGCTAAAATCCAAGTACCTCTCATAGGCAGGAACTCCTTCTCTACGTTTTTGAAAAAAAGCGGTATTGACCAAGCTTAAAGACCAACGATTAATCCGCAAGCCCAACTCCAGTCGGCCAGCGACCCCCAAGGGACTTTTTTCCAGATCAGATTTTGAACGAGGGTTGATTTTTTCCGTAAATACCGACCAGTCGCCAGAAAAGCCAAAGCCAGGACCAAGCATAGGGTCGTAACGAAAACGACTTCTTCTTTGATAAACGTGACGGTAAACATAAACCCCCTGCACACCAGCACCGATAAACCAGCGCTGGCTCGCCTGTTCCTCTCCAAAATGATATCTTCCATTAAGCGATAATTGAAGATAATGACTCGACCAACTAGATTGGCTTTCGCTAAAGTAATACAGATCAGGTGCATCGGTAACAAACATCGAATTGGCCATTACCTTTACCCGTTGATAGCTCGTTGTTGCATGAATTTTCCAATGAGCATCAAGGGAGTGCTCCAGCCAAAAGCCACCTCCATAGGAGATTTGCAGCTCGTCCTTACCTGAAAAATCAGTCAACCTTCCATCAACAACGGGGGTTGTTGCCTCTTGGCGAATATCACCACTGAGCCCCATGATAGAGTAGGCACCAAAAGTCAAATTAGGTGCTTGTGCAAATAACATAATATTACCTAAAAAGAAGACGGTAATAAATGTAAATGTAGAGCGTGCGTTTTTCATACTAACCGTATTGCGCAGAAAACAAAGTGTGATTTGTTTTAGTGCCGTTTGTAAGCTAACAGCTAGAACATTAATGTCATTTTACGAAGAGAAAAATTTAACGGTTATAGGTATCACCAATAGCAAAAACAGGCTCCTTAAAACCCTTCCAACTTCAAAAAAATGATATCATTTAGCAACAAAATCTTTCTATAGCGACAAAATATCAAATCCCAAATGATAACGATTTCTTCTGCTTCACACCCTACAATACTTTCGTACAATTCCTGCTTAACAGCCTCTTGAATGACGTTTAGGTCTTGCCCTTGGTGGTAAGACAACAGCCAATAGTCCTGTTGAAAATCACCCATATAATAGTTAATAGCAGCAGCTGGCCCTTCCACTACAAGTCTTTCCTTGGTGACAGGAGAAGTAGACAAAAAGTCGATGGTTGCAGCAGAAAGCTTATCATATACAGATTGCCAACAAGTAGGCACCATTCTCTTTTTTTTGACAATAACAATCGAGGAAGATAGAATATCCTGATAGGATTCACAATAAGGGATAGCTGCCGAAATGCCGTCTGGGTGTTCAAAGAAGTGTTGCTGGTGGCGAACCCTTAAAGAGTCATACCCAGAATAATCACTTTGCTTAATAAGCCAATTGGTAAAATCTTCATCACTGTACTCCTCTGTGAAGTTTTCGCAGATGACGTAACCCCTTATTATGGCGTCATCATCCAAATGAACCGCTACCTCAAAATAGGCATAGGGATGAGGAGCAGTATTTGCTACACTGGGACAAAATAGTGCGACAATGGTAATTATCAAAAGGAGGAATCTCATGCTTTTTGCCACAAGTTAGCGGCTAGAAGCCATCAGGAAGTGCCTTTTTAGCGAAAGCTATACTCGAATGAGTAATCGTGTTTACCCAATAATTATACGTACAAATCTAAGTACAGAGAACTTAGCGCTCTACCTCCTCCAAAAACTGCATTTGGTACAGTTCGCGGTAACGGCCCTCTTCATTTTTCAGCAACTCATCGTGGGGGCCGAACTCTACTTTTTCACCTTTCTCCAACACGAGAATATTATCCGCATGGCGAATAGTACTGAGGCGGTGAGCAATGATAATAGACGTCCGTTTTTTGATGAGCGTCTCGATAGCATACTGGATAACCGACTCTGTCTCTGGATCGACACTAGAAGTAGCCTCATCGAGAATGAGAATATCAGGGTCAAAGACTAGGGCACGCACAAAGCTGATGAGTTGCCGCTGGCCCATCGCCAGGGTGGCACCACGTTCCATAACCTGGTAATCGTAGCCACCGGGGAGTTTTTCGATAAAGGGATGAGCACCAATCATTTTGGCCGCAGCTACTACTTGCTCGCGGGAAATATTTTCGTTGCGTAAGGTGATATTCTCCAGAACTGTGCCTCCAAATAAAAATACATCCTGAAGGACGATGGCAATGCGCTGGCGCAAAGATTCAAGGTCGTACAAAGGCAGCTCTTCACCATCGATGCGGATGGCTCCTTTTTGGATTTCGTAAAAGCGGCTGAGGGTATTCGTAATGGTCGTCTTTCCAGAGCCCGTACTACCAATAATGGCCATGGTTTGGCCTGGTTCGATGGTAAAGCTTAGGTCCTTGAGTATCCAATCTTCATCGTTATAAGCAAACCATACTTGGTCGAATTCGACCTTGCCTTCGAGTTTTTCTTTCTTGAGATCGCCTTGGTCTTCAATTTGCTCATTGGTGTCGATAACGTCGAATACCCGTTCTGCGGCTACGAGGCCCATTTGCAAGGTATTGAACTTATCGGCCAGCATCCGAATGGGGCGGAATAGCATATTCAGATAAATAGGGAAAGCAACCAGCGCGCCCAACGTAACACCACCTGCGCGGATAACATCCTGCGCGCCCCACCATACCATCAATCCGAGCGATGCTGCCGCAATGATATCTACCACCGGAAAAAAGATAGCATAGTATAGAATCGCATCCAGATTGGCCTGGGTATATTCTTTATTGATGGTACGAAACCGCTCCATCTCATTACGCTCAGCATTGAAGACCTGAACAATTTTCATCCCACTAATGCGCTCTTGCAAGAATGCATTCATGCGCTGGATTTGCGTCCGTACTCTTTGAAAAGAAAACTTCACCTTTTCTTTAAAAATATAAGTCGCCAACATCAAGAAAGGCATCGTAATAAGACAAATCAAGGTAAGTTTCCAGCTGGTGTAAAACATGATCCCCAAAACAGCTATCAGCGAAAGCAAATCGGCAATAATCGTAATAATACCTTGCGAGAATACCGTGTTGATGGTTTCGATATCATTGATGGTTCGCGTAGTCGCGGTACCGATAGCCGTGCGGTCAAAATACTTCAAACGCAAACTCGTGAGGTGGGTAAACACCCGTACCCGTAAATCCCGAATCACCGATTGGCCCAGCCAACTGGTAGAAAAAATAAACACATAACGCAAAACCGACTCGACCAATAAGATAACCAGAATCAGCAGTGCAATTTTCGTAAGGCCAGGAATGTCATTTTCAAAAATATAGTCATCCACCATCTGCTGGATGAGATAAGGGCGAGCGATACCCAAAGGGGCCAAAATAACAGCCAAAGCCCCCGCAGTAGCAAATACCAGACGGTAAGGACGAGCCAGCGCGATGACTCGGCCGAAAAGGAAAAAATCAAACTTTTTCTTGTCTTTAGACATAAGAGCTTGTTGGAAAACGGGCTGTTAGTATTGCACAAAAAAATACTTATGTATTTTCATGCTGTTCCATATCAACGCATTAAGAATAACATTTGCACAAAGATAGTTTATTGCCGGGAGGTATTTTTTGGGGTGAAGTGCGGATTTAAAGTGCTATTCGTATAAATACGTTTATGCATACACAGGTGTACACAATAATCGGCTATCCGAAACAGCCATTTTGATAAAAAGCTATTCGCATAAATACATTCATGCATACACACACACACACGAACCCAAAAGTACCGGCGACTGTCTTAGTCAAAGGCCGTTCTTCGGAAGCGCTACTAATCCAGCGTCAATTTTGCGCTTAAAACCACTGATCAGATTCCGTTCCGACCAAAAAAAGACAATACGGTATGCTATTCAGAAATAATAGCGACTAACTTTGTAAAAAAAACCAGCCCATTACTTCATGAAATATATCTTGCCCCTACTTTTACTTTGTTCTGGATTGCTCCATGCCCAAACCTGTGATGGCAATCTGGGAGATAACATTTTTACAGAAGGAGATTTTGGGTCCGGCTCATCTAATGTGCTCTTTTCCAACCCCAATATTGCACCTGATTATTTCTATAACAACACCCCTCCACCTAGCGATGGGCAATACACGATTACTAGTAACACTGGGCTTTGGAACAACCTCTATCCTACCTGGCTAGGCATCGGAGACAACAGCTTGGATCCTAATGGTTACATGATGGTCGTCAACGCCAGCTTTGAACCTGGCCTCTTTTATGACCGTGAAATTAATGAGCTGTGTGGAAATACCCTCTACGAATTTTCGGTAGATGTTATCAACCTCATTGAAATAGGTGTACCAGACCATATTGATCCCAATGTGAGCTTTCTGCTCGATGATGTGGTACAGTTTACCACCGGAGAAATTCCCAAAACCAATAGCTGGCAGACCTATGGCTTCACTTTTACCACTGCTCCCGGGCAGACCAGCATACGGCTCTCTTTACGCAACAATGCCCCTGGAGGAATCGGCAATGACCTGGCTTTAGACAATATCAGTTTTCGCCCTTGCGGCGATGAAGCCTACATTCTTCCGGAAGAACCCGCTAATATTTGCAGCAATGGGCAGCCACTACCGCTATCTGCTACCGTTATCGGCAACTTATATGATGATCCTGCCGTGCAGTGGCAAATTAGCCCTAATGGTATTACCGACTGGGTGGATATTGCCGGTGCAAACGACGATACCTACCTGCACAGTATTCTCGCTTCAGGCATCTACTATTACCGCTTTCAGATTGCCGATGGTATCGTCAACCTCCAAAACGAAAAATGCCGTATCAATTCCAATGTCAAGGAAGTGGTCGTGCTACCCACCGAATTTTCCATCATGGATACTATCTGTGCTGGACTTACTTATCCCGTAGGCAATTCGCTTTACACCTCTAGTGGCAACTTTGTGGATTCTCTAATCAACAGCTTTGGCTGCGATAGTATTATTTCCACGAATTTGACGGTATTGCCACAACCTAATATTCTTCCTGTTTATTTGGCCAGTGTTCCCGATTGTTTTAATACAGAAAACGGCCAAATTGAAGTCACGGACGTCCTCAATGGCTACCCGCCCTACAGTTTTCTCTGGACGCAAAGCGGCACCATGTCTAATATCCTGGCGGATGTCCCCGGTGACAGTATTTACAACCTACTGATTACCGACCGCTATGGTTGCCAGCTCGACACCAATATTACCCTGACTTCCCCAGCGGCAATCACCCTCGAATTGGGGCCAAACCTCGACATCGAACTGGGTGAGCAGGTAAGCCTTGCGGCCAACACCAACTTCTCTGTTAGCCAATATTCGTGGGCTACCGATAATGCCAACAACCTCTTGCCTTGCACCACAGACCCCAACTGCCCAGAGATCAGCTGGCAACCTACGCAGAGCCAGACCGTCTACCTGACGACAGAGGACGCTAACGGCTGTGCGGTGACCGACTCCGTTTTTATATCCGTCACCCCAAATTATGACCTATATATCCCCAATGCCTTTAGTCCCAACCTGGATGGCGTGAATGATTATTTCACCGTTTACGGTAATGCCAACCGGATAACAAGCATCCGCTCCTTTCGGGTATTCAACCGCTGGGGCCAGCCGATGTACGAAGCGACAGACTTGTTCCCCGGTGTTCCTGGCCAAGGCTGGGACGGTCGCGTAAAAGGCAAAATTGTTGACCAAGGGGTCTACGTCTACGCGATTGAGGTTGTTTTCCTCGATGGTGTTGTTCGGGAATTTAGTGGAGATGTGGTCTTGGTACGGTAAGCTCTCGTTTTTAACCACCAAAGGCACCAAGATTTCTTTCACCCCACCGGGTTATTCACCACCGCCGCAAAGATCGGATCATCCTGCGCATTGAGGATTAATACCAGAAAAGGCCGATCGAAAACCACCCTTCGAGGAATAGTCCTCGAAAATATGGCCATGGTGGCAGCAGCGGCTTCTACGCCATTTTCATCAATCTTCAAGCTAGCTTTTTGCATTATCCTTACCGGAGTTCCATACCAGCCTAGGCCAGGCATAGAAGCTGGCACAAGCGCAGGAAACAGGGTTGACATATCTGTTTCTCCCGAGGCGATAAACTTGGGTAAATGAAGTTCAAACTCGGCGCTTCCCCAGCTGGCTATCCCGCTCTGGGCGAGTCGTTCCAACAGTTGAAGCATCGAAATGTGCCCGTGAGGCATCATAGCGCAAAACAGGGTTTCGCCATCTTGCATACAATTGGCGACAGTAGCCGAGCAAAGGTCTTCGTAACCATTGACGGTATTGAATTTTTCTTTGGAAACCATGAATTCCGCCGTCACGGTACCCTGTGGTGTATAAAAATCATGGCGGCTCGTTCGCTCGGGATCAAAGGCCGTTTCCCAGGCACCTGTATAGCACAAGGTGTTCAGATAAAGCGCAATGGCTTCGCGCAGCTCTCCTGCCAAGGCTTCTTCTGGCTTCATCTCAGGAATCCGCCCCTGGGTACCTTCATCAGTGGCCGCATTGATGGCTCGTGCAGCAGCGGTACCTTCCCGAAAATCAACTTCTACGGGTTGTACACCCATGGCTTGCAAACCTGCCAGTGTTGCCGCCGTAGGCACCACCTCCCCTTGCTGTAGCCAGCAGGAATTAACCGACAGTAATTGGTCGTGCGCGGGAGGTTCTGTCAGAGGTACGCCTTCATTAACCAGGATGTCCGAAAAACCGGGGTTGTCCAAGGCCATCATTCGCAAAATGGTCGTATAGGAATAGAGGCTCACCACGCCGTTTTCGCCGTTTTCCAGCGCGGATTTTAAGGCGGTAGGGAGGGCTTTCCAGAGGAAGTTATTGTTCATTTTATTTAAGATAGGTCAGGTGTGTTAATTACAAATTCGTGGTTTATTTATTGGTTCCCCGTCATTTATGGCGGGTGCAACATTCGCCCTGAAGGACGAAGAACCTTTTCAGCGGTTTACCTATCGGAATGCCACTAATTTGTAGCATACTCAATGACAAGTTTTATTTTTCATCCAAAAACCTTCTCGCTTCCTGCTGAATATCTCCAATGAATTTTTCGTAACTCAATTTCAACATCAAACCATTTGAGAAAGAATTTTCAACTTGATTATACTGGATAGACAACAGTAGAAAATGTTCATTCCATTTTCCGCCAAGAGCAAGTAATGCTGACCACTCCCCGTCTTTCATCAACTGACGAAGTTGTAATTGCTGTTCGACCGTAAGAGGGCCGCGTGCCGTATCGGGAGATGCTAAAACCGTGATTTCCTTGATGATCTGCCCGATGATCCGCAGGTGATCTTCCTGACGAATAAGCCCGATCATTAAGTCGCGCTTAGTCTTCTGGTAGCCTTGATAAAGCAATTTCCCATCTTGGCTCCAATTCCCCGCCAATTTTATTGCGGTGGCATAATCTTTTTGGAGAAGGAGTGTTCGTATCTGTTGGCATTGATCTTCAGTGAAATGCACAGGGAGGCTTTCGCTAGTGTCCTCTAGTTCGTTTATTGCTGGCATATTTGAGTTCGCCGCCTCGTCATCTCTTAAAATTCTCAGCGAAGCGTGAGTAATCCGACTATTGGCAATCCTAAAGTCTTCGTCATCGATCAACTTTCTCTCGTACTGATCCAATGCTTCCTCCCTTTTCAAATTGAGGGCAATAGCATCGGTATACCCCGCATCCATGAGCATTTGCAAAGCCGCTTCCAACTTTGCCTGCTTCAATAACTCCCGAACTTTATCTGGCAGACTGCGCTCTAGGGGGAAAGTATCGGTTAGTCGTTTTAGCCAATGGCTTAGTTTAGTGAACATTTTGTGAGGGTTTCGTTTTTTTTGAACCACCAAGGGCACTTAAGGAGATGCATTTTTTCTTTTAGACCTTCATTTCCTTACCATCACTGAAAAATACGGAATCTTACCTTGAAGGAGGTTTTTTCTTGTTTAAGTCTTTAATTCACTTCCTCTCTCTCTAAGGTACCCGTCAATAGCAAGAAGAACCTCAGAGCTTTTACCCCGTAAATGATGACCATGAGCAAGCCCTCTCAATTTGTCAGAAATGATATTCGTTTCAGGGTTTACATCAACAACTACCCCATTTCGAGACAGTGTTTTTGCGACCAATTGTTGAGGTAAATTTGTAGCTCCAGATGTACCAATAACAACCAACAACCCTGTTGATTTTGCTACCCTGAGTGTTGTCTCTAAATGATAGTATTTTTCATTGTAATACTCATCGAACCAAAGTACATGAGGTCGGGTCATTTCTCCGCATTTGGGGCAAATCAGTTTTTGCTTCTCCTCAAATGTCAGCGGTGTTTCTCGACTTCTGATCTGCTCTCTAAAAAAGAGAGGGATTGGATACAATGCTTTTGAGCACTCATCAGCACAACGCATATACCTGAGATCACCATGAATCAAGTACAGATTATTGACCAGGCTTTCGGGCCTAAAATGCAAACCGTCTACATTTTGGGAAATCAAGGCAAACCTAGCCCCTAGTCGTTTCTCAATAGAAGATAGCGCTATATGTCCCAAGTTTGGTTTTGCTTGCTCACAAATGCTGATTCGATACAAAAACCAGCGCCAGACCTCGTCTGCATTAACATCAAACATCTTCTTTGTCCCCATTGATTGAGGCGTAGCATTTTTTGAACCGATTGTCCAAAAACCTTCCTTACCCCTAAAAGTAGGTATCCCGCTATCAGCCGAAAGACCAGCTCCTACTAAAAAAGTAATCAATCTATCTCCTTTCAGCGCATCCTCCAAAAATCCTTTCGTTCTCTGGTCAAGCATCTAACATGGCTTTTAATTTAGCATAACTACATGATTTAACTAAAGAATAGTTCCTGTTCTATAAACGCAAAAAAAACTATGCGTTTACTTGTGAATTATTGTCGCCGGGTGAAAATATGTTTATTCTGATTATTCCTAACCTTCAACGTAATTGTTGTTCCAATTATAATCATTATCACTGATAAAACCCAGCCAACTTTGAACTCCCAAAGGCTGCAATTGCTAGAATAAAGACAGGAGCTGCCACTCCTTTTCCTACTTCGATATTAAGCTCGAGAAAATAAGCGGCAAGGAAAAAGGCTTCATTTCTTTCTTAATTGTAGATTAAATAAAATTTTCCGCATATATTTGTTCTACAATAAAGTAAGATATAACAATTAAACTGGCATGAAAGAAACCAGACTCGGCGAATTTGAAGAAGTGATTCTACTCCTGGTGGGCATCCTGGGCGATGATGCTTATGCATTAAAAATTGCCGATGAATTTGAGGCACAGACCAAACGGTCGGCCTCTATCGGTTCTGTACACGCTACCCTCAGCAGGATGGGCGACAAAGGCTTCTTGAAATCAAAAATGGGAGAACCTACCGCCCAACGTGGTGGCCGCCGCAAACGCATCTACGAAATCACAGCTACAGGAGAAGCTGCTCTCAAAAAAGCACGAGATCTACGTCTATCGCTCTGGGACCAGTATCCCGGATTTTCCTTAAGTCTCAATTTCTAGTCCCTTATTTCCATGGAACAAAACAACTTTCAGCCACCTAGGATTGCCACGAAATTTCTGCTGTGGTTTCTCAAACCTGACCTCCGGGAAGAGGTTGCCGGTGACCTAGAGGAAAGGTATTTTGCCCGCATGGAAAACAGCTCTCAACGACAAGCCAATTTCCATTACTGGTTTCAGGTCATCAATTACCTCCGCCCATTTGCCTTGCGCGAGGATTTGCTCACTTCCCTAAATCCCTTCTTTATGTTTCGTACTAATTTCAAAATTGCTTGGCGCAACCTCTTCAAGCAAAAAGGGTATTCGTTGATCAACATTACGGGCATGACACTGGGGCTTACGTGTTTCTTACTGTTGGCGCTCTATGTTCAATATGAATACAGCTATGATCGGCAACACGAACATGCTGATCGTATTTACCGAATTGCACAGACCCAGAAAGGCAATACTTTTCGTGGTACAGACCAGTTTGCAGTAGCCCCTGCGACCATTGGCCCCGCCCTGGAGGCTGAGTTTCCGGAGGTAGAAAAAACAGTAACCTTCACGGTATTGCCCACACTTTTTGGGCGAGAAGATCAGGTCTTTTACGAACAAGGCTTGTACACCACTCAATCACTTTTTGAGGTTTTCACCTACCCAATCATCGAAGGAGATACGAAGGCTGCCCTAGCCGACAAGGATGCGATCATCCTTACCGAAGCATTGGCAAAAAAATACTTCGGCAACGCCTCCCCCATCGGCAAAACGATGAACCTGAGTAGCGGCCGCTTCCTTACCGTAAAAGCGGTCATGGAAGACCTCCCTGGTAACCAGCACTTCAAATTTGACTTTGTAGCTTCCATTGACAACTACGGAGAATACGTGGAAGATACCAAGGCGCAACGTTGGGAAAGCAACAATTATGAATCGTATGTCCTGTTGCAAAAGGGTGCCGACTACCAGCAACTGGAAAAAAAGATGTCCGTTTTCGACGATAAAGTCAAAGCTGCTTATGCAGAATTCCCTTTCTCTGTGAGCTATTTTTTCGAACCGCTCACCGATATTTATTTGCACTCTAAAGCAAATTTTGGAGAAGGTAGCAAGAGTGACATTCGCTACCTGTACTTGTCGGCAACTATTGCTTTTATCATTCTCTTCCTGGCGCTGATCAATTACATGAACCTCTCGGTAGCTCGTTTCCAGCAACGCACAAGGGAAGTTGGCGTCCGCAAGGTATTAGGTGCAAAAAGGAGGCAACTGATCCAACAGTTCATGACGGAATCCATGCTGGTGACCGGAATTAGCTTACTACTCGGTGTAGGCTTGGCCAGATTGTTGCTACCAGCTTTCAACCGCTTGCTAGACCTGGAAATGCCATTTCTGCTTAGTGGCAACAAAATGATCTTAGGCACCCTTTTACTCCTGGCACTTCTTATGGGCGGACTTTCGGGCTTCTATCCGGCGATTATATCATCGGCGGCTACGCCAGTGAAAGCACTACAAGGAAGATGGTTCGGTAATCAAAAACAATCGGGGCTATTGCGCAATGCGCTTATCATTGGCCAGTTTACGGCCGCTATTGTTTTGGCAACCGGCAGTATTGTTATTTACCAACAACTGCAATACATCCAAAACAAACAACTCGGCTACAATCGTGACCAAGTCGTCTACGTGCCTTATCGCAACCAGGAGTTATTTGACAAAACCACAACGATTAAAGAAGAGCTCATGAAGGACCCGCACATAGAGCAGGTCGCATTTACCAACGTGCTCCCACTCAACACCAATAACCAAGGTATTGTAACGGAGTGGGAAGGCAACGCCAATCAGCAAGAACTTCCCATTTATCGTTTTCGTTCCGATGAAAACTTTATACCACTTCTGGAGATGGAGCTAGTCGAAGGCCGCAATTTTTCGCCGGATTTCCCTTCAGACACAGCGGCTACTTACATTCTCAATGAGACTGCCCTAAAAACGATGGGGTGGGCCAAGGCTGCCGGAAAATCCTTCCGTGATGGCAAAGTTATCGGTGTAGTCAAGGATTTCCACTTTCAGCCTTTCAACTTGGCAATTGAGCCCATGTTTATCACTTTCCAAACACGGACCAGCAGCTACTACGCTGGTAATATTGCCATGAAAATAAACTCCGACACCCCAGAAGAAACGATGGCTCACATTCAGCAAACACTGGCAAAGATCATCCCACAGGTGCCTTTTGACCTGCGGTACATGGATGATTCCTTCAATCAGCTCCACCGTGCCGAACAGCGATTTGGTGAGGCCTTCAAAGTCTTCACTTTTCTAGCGCTGTTTATTGCCTGTATTGGGCTATTTGGCTTGGTCACCCATACTGTTTTTCAACGTACCAAAGAGATCGGCATTCGCAAAGTATTGGGGGCTGCTGTCACAGATATCATAGGATTAATTTCGGGTGATTTTCTGCGGCTTGTTGCTTGGTCGGCACTCATTGCTATCCCACTTTCCTGGTGGGGGATGCAGCAATGGCTCCAAGGCTTTGCCTATCATACCAAGGTCCCGCTTTGGGTGTTTGCGCTAGTAGGAGCTATTGCTATCGCGATAGCGTTTATTACCATTAGTTTGCAAACCTTAAAGGCAGCACTGGCCAATCCTGTGGAATCGATAAAAACAGAGTGAGTTTGTTTCTCGTGAAAGTGTTCGCTGGCGCCTACGCAGCGTCAGATTAGTACTGAATACGCTTAGTTTTACACCAAATCAAAGGGATTTCCATATCCCCTTTGGAGGGTGTGTCACACAGTGACGGGGGAGGAGAGCCCTAGTCGCAAGGCTTATCCTCCCCCTACCTACCGTGCCGCTGGGCAGGCAGGCTCGATCCTGTGGATCGGTCCCTCCAGCGGGACACATTTTGATGGTGATTCTTTGGGAAAAGTTGCAACCAATCCAACGCTGGTACTCACGGGGGGCTCTCCCCATATATCGCACTCCCGCACGCCGCACCTCGCACGCATAGCCTTACCGGATGTCCTTCAGCTCAAGGAAGTCCATATCAGTAAAGTCTTTGTTCTCACCGGCCATCGCCCAAATAAAGGAGTAACTGGCCGTACCTGAACCAGCATGGATTGACCACGGCGGCGAGATGATGGCTTCCTGGTTGTTCACCCACAAGTGGCGCGTCTCCGAAGGGCGGCCCATAAAGTGCATGATCCCTTGATTTTCGGGCACATCAAAATATAGATACACCTCGCTGCGGCGGTCGTGAGTATGTGCAGGCATGGTGTTCCATACACTTCCGTCTTGCAAGACAGTAAGTCCCATTACAACTTGGCAACTGTTGATTCCTGCATCGTGAATGTATTTGTAGATGGTCCGCCGATTGGCTGTTTCCGTAGCTCCCAGGGTTACAGGTGCAGCATCTTCTTTCGTAAACATCTTATTAGGAAACGACTGATGCGCTGGTGCAGAGAAAAGGAAAAACTGCGCTGGGCTATCCGCTGTTGCCGATTGGAAACTTACTTCTTTAGTACCCTTGCCGAGATAAAGGCAACTCAGCTTGTCGAGCTTGTACGTTTCTCCATCTGCAGTGATGCTACCTGAATCACCGATATTGATGACCCCAAGCTCACGACGCTGCAGGAAAAACTCGCTTTTTAGCGTCTCATAATTAGGCAACTCAATAGCAGTAGCCCTTGGCGTTGCGCCTCCCATTACCATACGATCATAGTGGCTGTACACGAAATTCAGCTCTCCTGCCACAAACAGGTTTTGCACCAAAAAATCGTTGCGCAATTCCTGTGTGTTCATTCTTTCTACTTCTCGAGGACTGGCCTCGTAACGTTGTTCTATCGTTTTCATAATTGAGTTTTTAGTTCGTAATTAATCAAATCTGGGCTATCAAGGTCCCTGTATACCCTGGGTGTACAATCTGTCAAGCTACAGCCGTGACGATTTTGGAGCGTCCACAGAATAACAGAAAACTCCTTTAAAACAGGATAGAACACAGATTTAACGGATCAAACAGGATTTAAACAGATTTAAAAACCGTGTAAATCAGTCAGGTTCGTTAGATCAGTGGCCTACCCTATAGTTTCTAACGTTTCTTACGGGATCCCACTACCTCCCCATCCAGCCACCATCGACCACCAGCACTTCTCCGCTGACATAATCAGCGGCTGAAGAAGCCAGAAATACAGTTGGGCCTTTAAAATCGGCAGGCGTACCCCAGCGATTGCTTGGAATCCGTGCCAGGATAGCGTCGTTTCGCTCAGGGTTTTCACGTAGTGCCTGGGTATTATCGGTTGCGATGTAGCCTGGCGCAATGGCATTTACACAAACACCACGCCCTGCCCATTCATTAGAAAGGGCTTT
Source organism: Lewinella sp. (assembly GCF_050633125.1). Classification (NCBI taxonomy): domain Bacteria; kingdom Pseudomonadati; phylum Bacteroidota; class Saprospiria; order Saprospirales; family Lewinellaceae; genus Lewinella; species Lewinella sp. Next base: position 131,809 of record NZ_JBOEFX010000008.1, on the reverse strand, counting down.
GACTAAGCTACCTATGGCTCCTTTACTAGCTGCGTAACCAGGGACTGTAATACCACCTTGGAAGGTTAATAAAGAAGCGGTAAAGATTATTTTTCCGTGTCCTCGCTGTAACATATCACGGCCAAATTCTCGGGCCAGAATAAATGGTGCATTGAGGTTCACATCTAAAACATTGTCCCAAAAGTCATCAGAATGCTCAGCCGCAGGAGCACGCATTATTGTCCCGGCATTATTAACCAAAATATCCACCGGTGCTTCCTCTGTTTTTACTTTTTTAATAAAAGCATATAGGGCTTCTCTGTTGGAAAAATCAGCTTGATAAGCTTTAAATTTTCGGCCTAAAGCCGTCACCTCTTTTTCGATCTCACTGCCTTGCAGTGCTAATGTTGCAGATACACCGATCACATCGGCACCTGCTTCGGCCAAAGCTATTGCCATAGCTTTGCCAATACCGCGTTTACAACCCGTCACGAGGGCAGTCTTCCCGCTAAGGTCAAATGCGTTGAGGATGCTCATATATATTTTTGATTGAGGTTATAAGTTAAAGAGGCTCGGCAACCACAAGGAAAGTCCCTCGAAAAAGGTTACGACCATCAGCATCAAAATCATAGCTAACAAAAAAGGCATCAATGGTTTGATCACTTTCGACACCGATATTTTAGCAACACCCGCTCCGACAAATAGAATTGTCCCCACAGGTGGCGTACATAAACCAATACAGAGATTCAGCACCATAATGATACCGAAGTGTACAGGGTCCATTCCCAATTGGGTTACAACAGGAAGGAAAATGGGGGTAAAAATCAGCACTGCTGGCGTCATATCCATAAAAGTCCCTACGATCAACAAGGTCAGGTTGATGAGTAAAAAAATCAGGATGGGGCTACTGACAGTATCCAACAAAAAGCCTGTCATCAACTGAGGAATACTCTCAAAAGAGAACAACCACGACATAGCCATTGATGTACAAATCAGGAACATAACAATTGCCGTCGTTTTGGCACTATTGAGCAGGATACCCGATAAATCGGCAAAGCGAATCGTCTTGTAGCTAAATCCTAAAACAAGGGCATAAAACACGGCTACTGCGGCAGCTTCCGTAGCAGTAAAAACACCTTGCACAATTCCTCCAACAATGATCACCAACATTAGCAGACTGAAAAATGCTCGTCGGAAATCTTGCCAGACTTTACTGAGTTTCACCCTTTCTCCTTTCGGGAATTTTCGTTTCCGGGCGACCACCGCAGCAACGATCATCAAGGCCAGCCCCACCAAAATGCCGGGAATGTACCCCGCAATAAACAGCGCCGCTACTGATGCCGCTCCTCCGCTCGCCAATGCATATACGATTAGGACATTGCTCGGAGGGATCAACAGCCCCGTGGTCGAAGCCGTAATATTGAGCGCCGCACTGAAGGGGCGTGGGTAGCCTTCTTCCTCCATCCGGTCGGTCATTACACTACCAATGGCGGAGGCCGCCGCTACTGCGGAACCCGAAATAGCGCCAAATAACATCGCCGCCAGCGTATTGACGTAAGCCAGCCCGCCTGGGAGGCTCCCCATCAGCGATTTGGCGAAATTCACAAGCCGGTTGGCAACACCACCTTGGTTCATGAGCTCGCCCGCAAGAACGAAAAAAGGAATCGCCAACAAAGCGAAACTATCAATACCGGTCGTCATTCGTTGAGCTACCGTAGTGATACCTGGCACAACAGCGATGTTGAGCAAAATAGTCAGCGTCGTGGAAATACCTATACTATAGGCGACCGGCACTCCATAGCCCAGCAACCAAAAGAAGCTCAGAAAAAGGAGCAGTATACTTATAAGTTCAATAGACATGATTTATTTTTTTGCGCAATACGAAGCCTTTTTCTGGCGGTAGTGAGAAATATTGCAGATCGAAAAAAACATAATCAGCAAGCCGCTAACGGGCACAATGGCATACACGTACCCCAAGGGAATATGCATCGCTGCCGAGGTTTGGCCCAAGCGTAAAGTCGTGTAGACCAGATTGCCACCCCCTACTACCATCACCACCAGTGCAAAGACCAGCATGAGGGCTTCAATAACTTGTAGTCGTTCCTGCTGGCGTTCTTTGGAAAGCTTATTGAGCAAGAAATCCATCGCCAAATGCTCTCGCTGCCCGTTCAGGTAAGCTGCTCCCAAGACCGCCAGCCAGATGAGGGCAAAGCGGGCAAATTCTTCCGTAAAGGAAAACGACTGATTGAGAACATAGCGGCCAAACACCTGCCAGAGTACATCTAGTACCAGCAGCGCAAAAATGACCACTAGTAGCTTTTCGATAAACCCATTTATACTGTCGTATATTTTCATCATACCTCTGGTTCTTATTATTGTGCCTGAATTTCCTCTACCAACTTTCTCATGCGCGGGTCTTTGCTAAACTCCTCCAAAACGGCTTGTGTCTTATTCGCAAACAAGCTTTTTTCAGGACGGATGATTTCTACATTTTCAGCTTTCAACTTGGCCATACATTCCGCTACATTGTCTTCCCAAAACTGCTTCTGCGCAGTGGCCGAAACTTTGGCCGCAGCGCGCAACCATTCTTGTTCTTGCGCTTCCAGGGTATCCCAATATTTCGTACCCATCACCAGCACATCGGGGATAGAGCTGTGTTCATCGAGGGTATAGAATTTGCATACTTCGTAATGCCCTGAGGTCACAAAAGAAGGCGGGTTGTTTTCCGCACCATCCACTACCCCTTGCTGCAATGCAGTATACAATTCACTATAAGCCATAGGCGTAGCGGAGCCTCCCATTTCGTTGACCATGTCTACAGACATCTGGTGGCTCATCACCCGTATTTTCAATCCTTTCAAATCCTCTGGCGTCCGGATGGGTTTCTTTTTGGTGTAAAAGCTACGGCTACCGGCATCGTAGAAACATAAGCCTTTGAGAAGGTACTCGCTGCCCGCTTCGAGGATGGCCTCGCCCGTTGGGCCTTCCAACACCGAAAAAAAGTGATCCTTGTTGCGAAAGAGATAAGGGACGCCCATCACCTGGTATTCTGGTGCGAAATTGGCCATAGCAGCGGCACTCACCTTGGTCATCGCGATACTACCAATTTGTAGTAACTCTAGTACTTCCCGTTCTGTGCCCAGCTGCCCGTCGGGGAAAATCTTTACCGTTAGAGCGCCGCCCGACTGTTCTTCTACGCTAGCAGCAAAAACCTCCATCCCCTGGTGTACAGGGTGCGTAATTGGCAATGTATGCGCCAGGTAAACCACCTTGGCTGTTCCCAATTTCTCACAAGACCCCGCCATGAGTAGGAATGTAAAGACCAACAGATAAAAGCAATATTTCATATTCTTCCTAAGTATTGCGCAGAAAATAAAATGCGATTTTCGTGCTGTTCCTTATTAAAAATCAAAGAATTTCTTGGCGTTACGATAGCAGATGTCTTCTACAACTCCACCCAGCCAAGGCAGATCATTCGGTAGTAGTCCTTGCTCTACATCATCGCCTAGGAGATTGCACAGAATACGCCGAAAATATTCATGCCTTGGGAAGGACAAAAAACTCCTGCTGTCCGTAAGCATACCAATAAATCGACTGAGCAAACCTAGTTGCGATAGTGTATTGAGCTGCTTCTCCATACCATCCTTCTGATCGAGAAACCACCAAGCCGAGCCCCACTGAATTTTTCCAGCTAACGTACCATCGTTGTAGTTCCCTGCCATTGTCGCGAATACTTCATTGTCGCGAGGATTGAGGTTATAGAGGATGGTTTTAGCCAATTTGTCTTCTGTGTCCAATCGGTTCAGAAAAGCTGCCAGCCCACGGGCTTGATCAAAATCTCCTATACTGTCGCAGCCAACGTCAGCACCGATGCTTTTTAGCAAACGCTGATTGTTGTCGCGAATAGCCCCCAGGTGCAACTGCATCGTCCAATTACGCTGGTGATACATTTTTCCTAGTTCATGGAGGGCTGCCATCTGGAAGGCTTCTACCTCCTCGGAGGCCAAAGACTGCTTATTTTTTGCTTTAACCAGCACATCATCTAGCTTGACTGTTCCGAAATCAATGGGATAAAGCTGGCCTAAGCCATGGTCGGCCAATTGGCAACCGTGTGCAGCAAAGTAGTCGATCCTATTTTCAAGGGCGGCCAGTAGTTGATCAAAAGTATTGATGGATGTACCAATGATGGCTTCCAATTTGGTCAAAAAGAGAAGAAAATCAGCACCATCAACCACCAGAAATTTGTCGGGCCTGAAAGTGGGCAGCATCTTCAAACTTCGTCCGGCTTCCGCGTGCAAGCGGTGAAATGCTAAATCATCGGTAGGGTGATCAGTGGTACAAACGATTTCTACTTTCATCTTCGCCAAAAGGCCACTAACGGCAAATTTTGGCGTAGCCAGCACTGTATTTGTCTGCTCGTAAATAGCCTCCCCAGTCGTTGCGCTGAGTAAATCATTGATACCAAAATACCGTTGCAATTCCAGGTGCGTCCAATGATAGAGTGGGTTGCGCAGGGTATAAGGCACAGTCTCTGCCCATTTTAAAAATTTCTCGCGATCATCAGCGTCTCCAGTAATGAAGGTCTCGGAGATACCATTGGCTCGCATAGCCCGCCATTTGTAATGGTCGCCTTTGAGCCAAACTTCCGTAATGGTCGAAAAATGCTTGTCTTCTGCAATTTCTTGTGGAGACAAATGATTGTGATAATCAATGATGGGTTGTTCGCGTGCATACTCGTGATACAAGCGTTCAGCAGTAGCGCTTTCTAAAAGGAAATTTTCGTTCAAAAATGGTTTCATGTGACTAGTTTAACTTTCCGCTGATCTTAAAATGCCCATTTCTAACCCACGCAACTCCGCCAGCCCACGCAAGCGACCGATGCCCGAGTAACCGGGATTGGTTTGTTTACGCAAGTCATCCAGCATCTGATGGCCATGATCCGGGCGCATGGGGATGTTTACACCTTGCTGGTGCGCCGCCCGGAGCAGGTTTTTCATTACAACATACATATCCACATCGCCTTCGAGGTGGTTGGCCTCAAAGAAGTTGCCCTCGGCATCACGCTTGGTGGCACGCAAGTGGATAAAATGAATACGTTCGCCAAATTGATCTACCATACCTGGCAGGTCATTATCAGGGCGTACCCCAAAAGACCCCGTACAGAAGCACAAACCATTACAGGGGGACGCAACGGTTTGCATCAGCTTCTGTACATCTTGGGCGGTACTCACCACTCTGGGCAAACCCAAAAGAGGGAACGGTGGGTCATCCGGATGGATAGCCAACTTTACCCCTACTTCCTCCGCTACGGGAGTGATCTGCTGTAAAAAGTAAATGAGGTTTCCTCGTAGTTTATCGGCATCAATGCCACTATAGGTGTCCAAAATGGCACGAAATCTTTCGAGATCCAGTACACCTTCTGTCGTTCCGCCAGGCAAGCCGGCGATAATGTTCTTCACCAATTTCTGGCGGGCTGCTTCGTCCATCTTTGCGAAAACAGCTGCTGCTTTCTGCTGTTCTTCAGCACTATAATCTGCCTCTGCTCCAGCACGCTTCAGTAGGAATAAATCGAAAGCTGCAAAAGCTGCTTTTTCAAAATAAAGGCCTGTAGACCCATCTGGCATAGGATGATACAACTCGGTGCGCGACCAGTCGAGCACGGGCATAAAGTTGTAGGTCACGATAGATATACCACAAGTCGCGAGGTTGCGTATACTTTGCTGATAATTGGTGATGTAACGCTGGTAATCGCCCGTTGCCCGTTTGATGTCTTCGTGTACAGGAATACTCTCTACCACCGACCAGCGCAGGCCGTTGTCCTCCAATTCTTGTTTCCGTTTTTGAATTTCTGCCACCGGCCAAACGTCTCCACTAGGGATATGATGCAAAGCCGTAACGATGCCCGTAGCTCCCGCTTGCCGAATGTCTGCCAGGCTTACCGGATCATTGGGTCCGTACCAACGCCAGGTTTGTTCTAAATGCTTCATAGTTATCTTTTATACACCGCTAAATGCACTAAATCCACCATCTACTGGCACCACAATTCCGGTAACGAAAGCCGAACGATCATCGCACAACCACAGAAGTGTACTAATCAACTCGTCGGGTTCGCCAAAGCGGCGCATGGGTGTTTGATTGATTATCGTATTCCCACGGTCGGTGAGCGTATTGTCTTCTTTTAGCAGTAAACTGCGATTTTGCTCGGCGATAAAAAAGCCGGGCGCAATGGCGTTGACCCTAATTCCTCCACCGTACTTCACTGCCAGCTCGACCGCTAGCCAGCGAGTAAAATTATCGACCGCCGCCTTTGACGCCGAATACCCCACTACCCGCGTAAGGGGTAGCTGAGCCGCCATCGATGAAATATTGACGATACACCCCTGCCCCCGTTCAGCCATAAGTCGGGCAAAAACCACCGAAGGCAGTACCGTACCAGCCAAATTGAGGTCATTGACCTTGCGAAACTCATCAATGGGCATATCGAAGATCGTCTGCTCAGGCATAATGGTTGCTCCTGAACGATTGCCCCCAGCACCGTTTACCAAAACATCGACATGCCCAGCTTTAGCAATGACTTGCTCGGCGGCTTTGTTGACGGAATCTTCCTTGAGTACATCACAAGTAATCGCATGGATGGTTAAGCCCAATTCTTTAAATTCGGCAACCCTGGCAGCAGATTTTTCTGCATTTCGGCCCAAAATAAAAACCGTGGCTCCTGCTTCTGCAAAACCTTTTGCAAAAGCACTACCTAGTGTCCCATTTCCGCCGGTGATGACGGCTACTTTATCTTTCATATCCTTTTATTGCGCAAAAAATAAATTGTGCTATTCCTAAAGTTACTCCAAAACAAATTTGATCTCCGAAGAGGTGTTACTGGAAGTATAAGCAGTTAAAACGTAGACGCCTCTCGGCCAGGTTGAAACATCGACCAAGGTGCCATTTCGTAAAAGTAAACCATCTTTCATCACCTGACCATTCAGGCTAAAAATAGTACCCGTAGCAGCCTCTGTTTCTGAAAGTACAATCTGCAACTGCTCCCGCACCGGATTAGGAAACACCTGTAACTGTAAATCCGTAACAGGAGATTCCACAGCAGTGGCACCTATATAATCAATGGTATAGGTTTTTACCGTCAACCCATCTTGGGCAGTAACAGTCACCGTAGCTTCAGTATTCGGGACAGTCGAGGGGTTTATAGCAGTCGCCGTTGCTAATTGCGAACGGGGCATATAAGTCAGCGTCGGTACTTCTGTTGTTGCCAACTCTACCGTATATGCCAGTTGATAAGGTGTAAAACCTGTTACAGGTGTTCCATTTACTATTAAAGTAGCTAACGTAGCATCACTACTTAGAAACAAATCCGCAGGTAGAGGCGTACCCTCTCCCGGAGCGTAAACACCTGTTTTATCTACTGCTAACCAATCTATATAAGCGCCATAATCTGCTCCACCTGACTTTCCCCACTCGAAGAAACTAATGGCACTTTGCTCATTGCTTATTCCACTTACCAGAGGAACGGGGTTTTCATCCACATAAATAGTAGTCTGGCTACCATTGACGGTCATGCGCATTATGTGTAGTTCATTGTTCCAGTTAAAAGGCACCTCTTGTTCCGCTACTGGCGACGACTTTTCCAGCTTGATCGTAGATTGATTGATTCTTACTTTTTGGCGCCAGCCACCGATACGTATATCAAAATAGCAGACACCATTCACGTCCGGACTTACTGCTTTGAGGCGGGCAACAATGGTATAGACAGTGTCGGTACTTTCAAGTTCATAGCGCCAGCGAAAGTTTTCACTGCTATTACTACGGAAACCGAAATAGCGATTATCGGCCCCATTGGGGTCGGCTACTATTTCATCCACAGGAGGGACAGCAGGGGCGGCATTGAGTGCAAAAAAATTGGTTTCTACTTCTGGCCGCGCATCGGCCCGGTACACTTCCCAAGGCATATCACTATTGAGTTCGCCGGTGGTAAATGACCATAGTGGCCCCTCGGTGGCTCCGTTTTCGTTGAGCGCTATGATTTTCCAAAAATAGGTCGTGTTAGGTGCCAAAGTTGGCAAATAAGTGGTCGTATTCTGAGTACTCACCAACGGGGGAGAATTAGTCGTACCAAAATAGAGTTCAAAATCACCGGTATTTCCGCCAGCCAACCAACTCAAATTGGTAGCGTTACTCACGTTCGTAGCACCATTTCCTGGGCTAGGCGCACTGGCCGGATCGGGCAAAGCCGTAGTCAAATCGGTGGTGATCGTGACGGCATTGCTAGCGGCGGAAACATTACCCGCCTCGTCGCGCGCCTGGACGGTAAAGGTGTATGTGGTAGATCCTATCAGATCATTGATTGTGGCTGTTAATCCGGTCACCGTCTCAACAACCATTCCGTCTTGAAGAACATCGTAAGCCGTTACGCCATATTCGTCGGTAGCAGCCAACCAACTAAGGTCCACGCTTGTGATCGTAACATTCGAGGCTGCTAAATTCAATGGAGCAGTAGGCGCAACCGTATCGGGCACCAATACAGCCTCTTCCGGGCACAGCTCCTCCTCTACTTCCGAAACACAGAAGTCTGCAAAGCGTATTTCTTCATCTTGCAGGCTGCCGCCTTTCAAACGATACATTCCCCACTTGGGGCGACTGTATTCTGCACCATCCCGCCACAAGTCGATGTTGTTATTTTCGTAAGAAAGCAGCGTGATGCCCGTATTCATGTCTTTAAGTGTCAAGAAGATAGCGCCGTCTTCGCGGTGTACCTGACGTAGATAGCCTTCCACCCATTTACCGCGAAAGTGATCAAGATCAGCCTCAGCTAACACTCCAAGGTCAGCTCCTGTATCACCTCCATTATGCCGCGCCTCCAGCTTATCCGCACGAAGTGTAAGGGTAATAACCGGAAACCCACTATCTGCTCCGCCGAAGATTTTGTTCTGAAAAATATGACAGAAAGAAGAAGCGCCCACAAAGTTTTCGTCAACCCTGAATTTCCACCGATAGTGAGAGGTTCCTCCCAAGTTGTGCTGTAGTTCCGTACTGGTGTTAGGCCCACCTTTTACTTCCATACGTACCCGATCGAAAACCTGGCAGCGGTCGTTGTCTTCCACGATGTGGCTATGAAAAACAAAGACGTTACGCTCCAAATTTTCGTCGTAGGCTTGTGTGATGTGTGGTCCGAACGTTGTGTGTTCACAATCTGGTGTTTCTATATCAAGGCCTGCTGCCAGAAAGACCGGATAGCCACTTCCTGCTGCTGCTGTCGCAGAACAGTTTACCTGTGCCCGGAGCAACAGACTACTGGAGCAGAGCAAACTAAGAAGGAGGTATTTTTTCATCATTTCGTTTAATTTCTCTTTGTAAAATCCATTAGTATTGCGCAGAAAATAAATGACGATTTTCCTGAGGTTTTTAAACAGTTAAAACACTCAAAATGAAGCGTTTATTTAACTATTATAAAAACAAACCACGAAGTAGCCGCGAAGCGAATCGCATTTTATTTTCGTGCTGTTCCTTAGACGCGGAATAACATAGTTTTTTTACAGCCAAATCGTCAAGTGTTCTGCAAGCTGGTCAGGAGACACTGAGTTCTTTTGGTTTTCAAGCACTTATTGTGTCGCCACCCACAGGGTCGGTTCCCGAACAGGATAATTGCGATTGATCTCTTCCGACTTGCGGGTGGGGTCAAGCTGTTGCCAAATGGCTAGCATTTCGGCATCATCATAAGCTCTGGCCGCCAGTAACAAACCCGTCGTCTGGATGGGCAATTCATCAAAATGCTGCACATCGGGTGCTTTGATCCACGTTGATTTATCATTTATGTAAGGAAGCATAAAATCCCAGGCTTTGCGGATACTGCCGTTTGGACCTTCGTAATTCCACAGGTTGTCGTTAGGTGTAGAGGCCAATTCACAGAGCACTGCATACCCCTCCAAATTAAAAAGGGTATAATTATAAGGCTTGGTTCTTTCCATTTCTTCAGGAAAACTACCGTCTGGTGCCATCTGCGCAGCAAGGAGTTTTTTGAACTGCTGACGGGCTACTCCCTTCAAATCTTCCCGCCCCGTCAATTGAGCGAAAGCTGCTATTTGGGCAGCCCACCAGGTGCTGTGATTGTTGCCGTGGTCCTTTTCGTCGAGGCCGTAAGGGTGGGTATTCATCCAGGTAGCGTAAGCGGCAAACCATTCTTTCAGTCCGGTCAGTGGTTTTCCTTTTAAATACCCACGCTGGGCAAGGATTTCAATGGCCTTGGTGACCTCAATCAAATGGATCGTATCAATGATACCTATTCCGCGCCCCGTAACCTTGCCTTTGATGGCCTGGGCATACAGCAAATTGGGATTCATCAGCGTTGCCGGATCGAGAAAGAAAGCATTCAGGTGCTGTAGCGCATGAGCTGCATATTTTTCATCACCCGTAATTTCGTAGGCGGCTACCAACGCAGCTACCCAGCGGTTGAGGTTGCGCATGGACTGTCGGTGGGCAATAAAATTTTCCGGGTTAGTTTTCCCATCCCGACGAATATAGGGGCCTTCCGGGTCTTCTGGGTTGGGCCACCAGTAATCACCTTCGGAATAAAAATCGTGGATACCCCCAGCGCTGCGCGAGCAAGTAGCACTGGTGATGGGTACAGGCGCTTGCGCGAGATAGCTGTCCGCCGTAGCAATAATTTGTTCTTTGTTAAAATCAAGGCCAAGCTCTACTACCGAGGTAGAAGTATCCTTGACTGGTGCTAACTTTTCGTTGCAAGTTGTCAACAACAATACACTGAAGAGTGCGATGAGATAACTATTATTCATTCAAGGTCTTATTTTGCCATAGCACCAAATTTGCGTGATGATCGTCTTCTCCCTGAGGCAATTGGTGCCAAAAGTCAAGGTATTTCTCCTCCCCTGAGCTCCAATATGCAAAAACCAGATAATCATTCCGACTCACATGGAGGCTGGTTTCCAAGTGGGTGAGATAGGGCCAACTAGCAGGTGTTTCCAAATAGGGAAGGACAAATTCCAATGCTTTTTTCAAGTTGCCGTTTTTGCTTTCGTAAGTCCACAGGTTTTCTTCTGCCGTAGAAGCAAGTTGGCAAAATGTTGTCCAGCCCCGCAGGTTATAGCTGGTGTAGTGAAACGGCTTGGTACGTCCCAATTCATCTGGGAAACTACCATCAGCCGCCATCTGAAGATCAAGTTGCTTTTTGAATTGTTCGCGGCTGATTACCAAGAGGTCTTCCCGCTGAGCCACCAGTGCATAGGCTGCTACTTGCGCCCCCCACCAAGTGCTGTGGTTGTTATTGTTATCGCGCTCTTCTATCCCATAAGGATGAGTGGTGAGCCAATCACCATAGTCACTGAACCATTGCTGGATAGCGGTGTAATTCTCGCCGCCTAATTTTCCTGCGGCGACCAATAGTCGGATGCTCAAGGAAACATTAATCAAGCCTAGGGTATCGATGATACCAATGCCTCGTCCCGTGCTTATGCCGTGAATGGCTTGGCCGTACAGCAAATTGGGGTTCATACGAGTGACAGGGGCTACAAACCATGCTGTCAAATGGCGAATAGCCTGCTGTGCATACTTTTCATCCGCCGTGATTTGGTAAGCGGCGGTGAGGGTGGTCACCCATTCCACCATTTGCTTGAGGGCTTTTTTATGAGCACCGAAGTTATTGGGATTACGTTGGCCGTCTTTACGAATGTAAGGGCCATCTGGATTTTCAGGATCAGGCCACCAGTAGGAACCCTCTGAAAAGTAGTCATTTACTCCGCCTGCACTTCGCTCGGCTGGAAAAGCGGTGATGGTGATGGGAGCTTCATCCAGGTATTCATCGGCCTGAGCGACAATTGCCTTATCGTTGAAAGGCAGCTCTACTTCTTTTTCTTGGTTTGTACAGTTGGGCAAGCACAAGCCAATCATTAAAATTAGCAAACCGAAGGTCTTATTTTTGCGATGGTCCTTTCTATTGCGTAAGAACCAAGTTGAACTTTTGTACTGTTTTTTACTTCTGGCCATCACGCTGCGTTTTTCCAGATTGCTCCACTAAATGGCGGAAGCCTTCGGCATCTTTCACTCCGCTATTATCTCGTTCCCAAGCAGCGAGGAAACGGTAGCGAATTTCTTGTGGTGCTTTTTCGAAAATATAAACGTGACTCCATTCATCCTCGATCGAAACAGGCTGATAAACCTTTTCGGCCAAAACAGCCATACCCATATTTTCGTGGTGAAACGACTGTTCCCCCCAGTTCATCAAATAAGCGTAAGTATCCGTATTTCCGATAGTCAACTCAGGTAAATGCTTGACAAAACCAGTAGCAAAAAACATCCCTTCAGGCAAGGTTCCGTTTTTCAAATAAAGGTGTATTTCCGACCACGATACTCCAGCATCCAGGCTCCAGTCTTGGATAAGATCGAGGGTCTCCTCCCCTATTTTCAATCCGTCGAAAGTGGTCCGAATAAGCGAACGATCATCGCCATTCTCGATCACCTCGATGGTTTTCGCTGTACATTCCGAAAGGGTATACAACGAATCCTGGTGCCAAATAGCCGGACTGCCAAGGCCGAGGGAGTTTCCCACCTTGAGCACGTCCGAACCCCAATTCATGATATCGTGGTATTGCCAACTCACCGTATCCATCACAAGGTCGGTTACGGTTTTACCGTAAATATCAAAGCGATGACGGCTGTCGGCATAGTAGCGGTAAGCAATGAGGTCGTTTTCTAAAACGGGCCCCTCAAACATGATCCACTTGCTCTGGGTCGCCAGATTGGAGGGAACAACAATACGGGTTTGTGCCACGTAATCGCCAGTTACTTTGTCTTTATCCGCAGGATCAAAAGGAAAATCCTGGGTCAGAAGTAATGCCTGGGTCTTTTTGGTAGCAGCAGTTTCTGCTGTCTGATTCCCTTCCTCCGCAGGTGGAGGGGCGCAAGAAAACTGGGCCGCTATCAACAGCCATAACAGTAGTTTATTCTGTTTCATTGTCTTTCGTTTTAGCGGCGTTTTCTTTGGTAAAATCAATGACCAAATAACTGCCTTTGAAATCTTGATTCCGTGCTTCGATGATGGCTCGCCCAGACTCCTCTGGTGTCAATTCGATAGCTGCCCGTCCGTTCGCCATTTGTAGTACCTGACTGCGGGTGGGGGTTCCATAATGGCGAAGCAAAGTACCCGCACCATCGCAGGTGAAGTAGATTTCTTCTTCGTAATCGAGTACGCGAACACCGCTTTTATCGAGCATTACTGCCTCCACCAAAAAATTTCCATTGGGTAGTGTTTTTTTACTCAACTGGATATTATCGGCTTTGCCGGCTTGTTGGAAATCATAGGTAATAGTTAGCGTATCCGAAGTGCTGCTGCCATCGGGAGCAAAACCTACCGCGATGAGCGTATTTTCACCAGCCGTGAAACTCACATCCCAGTTCAGACCGCCAGCAGGGAGCTGCCCCAGAACGCGATTTTTACGCCCTAGTTTTTGGCCGTTATGAATTAATTCTACTGTTTCGCAATTACTATAGACCGAGATATTACGGGCTTTGCCTTCCGGGCCACGGCGATAGGTCCAGGTGTGCGATTCTATGTATACAAAAGGGGTTTTCCCCCAATAGCTTTTGTATACGTAATAGGCATCTTTGGGATTACCATCACGGTCTACCAAGCCTTTTTGATTGAGGTAAGGGATGGCATTTTGGGGTCGCAACGGGGTACCAAAATCTTTGAAAGCCCATTGGGCATTTCCCGCAAAATTGGGCTGGGTTTCGGTCACGCTGAGGTAGTAATCGAAAAGATCGACGATGTAATTTTCCGTCCAGTCTCCCTTTTTGGCCACATTTTCAACATTGACCTGATTGGCGACTTCCGCCCAGTCGTCGTCACTCAGTGCGCCTTCTCCGGTGATGGGGTTTTCTGTATGGCGGCCCACATGACTTGATCCACCGTACTCCATGTGGAGGAACTGCGCGTATTTTTTCTGATTTTGGGTCAGGGTGTTTTTGTAATTGGTATAAACACCAGCATACCAACCCGACCAGATGGATGGTGAAAAAACGTCTACCAAGTCAGCACCTGCATAGTATTTCCGCAAGGACGTCAGGCGATAAGGATCTGCCTTGTGGGCGAGGTTATTGAGTTTGGTAACGTAGGCATTCAGCCGCTCTTCATCGTCGCCATTTTCAAAATCTGGCAGCCAGTAAATTTCATTCCCCAAGGCCCAGAACATGATGCTGGGGTGATTATAGTTTTGCTGAATCTGCTCCAGGAGCAAGCGCTCGGTATTGGCTTGCCATTCGCTCTCCCCCATTCCTCCACGGCACCAAGGCAGCTCATCCCAGACAATCAAGCCCAACTCATTGCACGCGCGGTAGATTTCCGGGTCTTGAGGATAATGCCCAAGGCGAATAAAGTTGGCCCCCATCTCTTTGATCTGCGCGATGTCTTTGCGATGCTGCTCATTGGGCATTGCGGCGCCGTAGCCAGCGTGTTCTTCGTGCCGATGGGTGCCGCGCAAGAGCAATCTTTCGCCATTCAAATAAAAGGCTCCATGCTGCTCAAAATGGTACCAACGATAGCCTATGGTTGTTGTTTTTTCATCTAAAACACGGCCATTCCTCAATAATTGAACCGCCACCTGATAAAGGTTTGGGTGATCTGGTGACCAAAGTTGTGGTTGATCCACTACCGGCATCACCAATGCTTGCTTGTCATTGAGGCTTGTACCAGCAAAGGTTTTTTCTGCCACTACCTGCTTATCACTGGCGATAATTTTTGCGCTTACCTCGTAGTCTTTTGTAAGCATTACTCCCTCTGGCAAACTAACCTCTAAGATGGTCTCTGCTTTGGCTAGACTTACACTTGGCGTACTCACTTTTATATCCTGTAGCCGTATTTGCGGTACAATTTCCAACCACAAATCACGAGTGATTCCACCGAAGATGAAGAAATCAGCCTTCTGCGAAGGAATAACATTAGGGTTGTAACTATTATCTACCCGAATACTGATGGTATTCTTTTGGGCCCGGCGAACATAGGGTGTGATGTTTACCTCAAACCCAACGTAGCCTCCGACGTGGGTGCCCGCCAATGCGCCATTGACGTAAACCTCGGTGCTGATGTTAGCTCCTTCAAAATAAAGCAGGTATTCTGCCTGGTCATAGTCGCTGAGGAAAATTTCCTTTTGGTACCAGCCAGCATCCCGACGGTACCCTGGCTCAAAGTCTAAGGCATCCCACTGATTCCACGTGTGAGGCAAATCAATTGCTTGCCAATTCGTTTTATCTTTCAACTGATCAACGTCCTGGGTGTTGTCAGGGAGATACTGCCAATCCGCATTGATATTTTCCCGAATCCGTTCCTGTAATGGCTGCAGAAAGGCCCCAATGTTGCTGCTGGAAAGAATATAAAAAAGCCCTACTAGGCCCAGAAATAGAGATACCTTGTTTTTCATTGATCCGTTATTCTTGCTCAATTTGCTTTTGTGTTACCTACAAAATTATCGCTCCGACGCAGCGCTTCCAAGTAAAAATATTCGGCGTAAATGATCGGAGCATCCATCTCAAACTCTCCGGGGATACTCCCCACACTGTGCTTTAAAAAGAAAGGCGCCGTATTACTTTGGTATTCTTCTTTTTCTAAACTGTTCAGAATCTGGTTGGCCCAACCGAGATAGCGCGAAGCGTTTTCCTGGTCATAGGTACTCAACTCAAAAAGTCCAGAGGCAGCCACAGCAGCAGCCGAAACGTCTCTGGGCTCGTCGGGAATATTTGGCGCATCAAAATCCCAATAAGGGATAAGGTCTTCGGGTAGGTTCGGATGAGTGAAGATAAAGTCCGCTATCTTCTGAGCTTGTGCCAAAAATTCCGGTTGCTTGGTGTAGCGATAAGCTACGGTGTAGCCATAAAGTCCCCAAGCTTGCCCACGACTCCAGGCCGACTCGTGGCTGTAGCCTTGGTGGGTGTTTTTTTGTTCTACTTCTCCCGTAAGAGGATTGTAGGAAACTACGTGGTAGGAGCTGTTGTCGCCACGAAAGTGGTTTTTTAGTGTCGTTTCAGCATGCTGGGTAGCAATATGATAATAGCTCGAATCTCCCGTCAAGCGGGTAGCTTCGTAAAGCATCTCCAGGTTCATCATATTGTCGATAATGACCGGAAAAGCCCAAAGGTGTTCGTGGTGATCCCAAGAACGGAGCGCACCGACTGTAGCGTTGTATCGCGTACTGAGGGTGTTGGCTGCGGTTAGAAATACGTCTTTAAAATGCTCGTCACCTGTGATGCGATAAGCTTGCCCAAAGCTACAATAGAGCTTAAAGCCCAAATCATGCGTGGTGCTGTCGTACTTCTCTTTTTCTACAAAAGACTGCCAGTTCAGGGCAGCTTCCTTAATGACATCCTGCCGGCCTGCATCGTACAGTTGCCAGAGCACACCAGGAAAGAAACCACTGGTCCAGCTTTTGGAGCGGGTACCTTTCATTTTTCCGTTCTCAATGGTGCGTGGAATATGGACAGAATCCAGTGGTAATTGGGGAAGATAAGCCACCATTTTATCGGACAACTCCTGCAACCGGTCATTTTTCGCTACCTGTACGGATTCAGCTGCTGCAGACTCAGCTGTAGCCAATTGGCAGGCATTGACTAGCAAAAGGGCTAACGAAAAAAGAAATACTGGTACTATTTTCATGACAGATAGACTAAATTCAATACAAAAAATGAAGGCAGACCAAATGGTTATAAATGGTCTGCCTTCAAAAGGTACCCAATTATTTACTAACGATTACTCGTTTGAACATTTGTCCTTCTTCCGTACGTAAATATACGATGTACATGCCTTGCTTGAACATGCTACTGGGTGCCCAGTTGAATTGGTGCTCACCGCTCATCAAATTACCACTATGAAGGGAAGCAAGCTCACGTCCCATAAGGTCATAAATGGTCAGGTTCACCATCCCTGCCTGGGTAGTAGTGAAACTTAAAGTAGTGCTACTCGATACCGGATTAGGGCTAAGCTGTAGACCTAATGCAGGGTTGATATTCAAATCATCAACAGCGTTAATTAGATCATCACAAGTGTCTACTGCGCCAATGGGGCCACCATCTGTAGCTGCCGTTGCAGCATCAGAAGCAGGATCATAACATGGAGAAAATCCCGAAAAGTCAAACAGGTTACCTGAATCAAAAGGAGTGCCGGAAACTGCTACATCTTCCACGATGAAATCATACATATCCGTTGCTGTAGGATCCGCATAGAGGTCTACTACGTACTGTAGAATAGTAGCAGGAATGCTTTCCAATTCCAGGGTTTCTGAGAAATAAGCATCACTTACTTCAGCGCCCAAATGCTGAACGATAAGATCAGATAGGAAGCCAGGAGCAGATATGCTGTCGTTGGAAGCCCAGTAATTCGTCACATCTTCTGTCCAAAAAATGTTGTTCGATTTGATTTCCAGGCTGGTATTTTCGTATAAAGTATCAAGGGTGATTACTTTATGAAGATCACCATCCGGCTGTGTCTGCTCATCGGTATAAGCAGGGCTAGACCCTAACATGATAGGGTTCATAAATAAATTATCAGTGATCTTTGCTTCTAGTACTCGGCCTAGCTGGATATGACCATGGCGGCCAATGGTATTGAAGCTGGTGCAATTATCAATTTCAATGTAATTGTGAGGCTGGCTACCGCCTTGGCTACGGAAAAACCGATCCTGGATATTATAGACAATGACGTTACGCATTACCAAAGTGTCCATGAAAAAATCACGGGCATCAATTCCACGACCATTACCTTGTAGTACTCTCCGGTTGCCACCATTACGAAGAACAGTATTCTCTACAAACATTCTCACTCCATTGGCACGTAACTGTAGAAAACCTCCACGGTCTTTCTCAAGGATACAGTCTTGAACAACTACGCGAGAATTTTCGCCTTGAATACGCATTTTGCCCCAGTCATGCTGTTCTAGTGGCCCTGTTTGCCCAGCAATAATCCAAATATTACGGAAGGTAACATCACCACCAGCACGCATAATATCCTGGTATCCTCCATCTGCATTGGGCGTTCGGGTAATAACTGGTTTATTTTCTATGTCTTCTAAATCAACTGCTTCAATTTGAAGGGCCCATTCACCGGTATTTACAAGACGGTCATTACACAGGTAAACCCCGCCGTTCTGTAGTTTATAAATGGTATTATTATCGTTACGATCCCCGGTAACGGTGGTATCTCCCATAATAACCTCAAAAATATCAGCAGGTGCCAGGGGGTCCGTTGGAATGGTAACGACGGATTGTGCTTGCAGCCCGATTCCTCCACATACGAAGAGAACTAAGGCGATAAATTGGTAACATTTTTGCATAATAAAGTTTATTTAAAATGATTTGAATTTTATTGTAATTAGTTGTCGTGTTAAAACAGTGTTGATTCCTTTCACCGCTTTTGTGCTTGAATGCAGAAATGACGATCCTTGTCCCCATAGGGATACCAATGGCACAGCCACTTACCGCCTTACTTCAGCTTAGAGCTTGTTGGGAAATTTGCGAACTGGTTTTCAAGGATTTACGGTTCTGACGAAGAAGTCAAAATCGAACTTAGCGGGCTAAGTGAGGTTTTTAGTTCGAAGACAGGTTCGAAAATCCTTGAAAACCAGGAAGCATCAAGTTGCTTCCGTCAAATATTTCAACTATCTGGTTTTTACAAAATTAAATTTCTCAACAAGCTCTTGGCTACAAAAAATGTAGTTGGAGGAAATTAGTCTCCTAGTTATATCTTGTACTGTACTCCGATACTCCCTGTAAAACCATAGTTCTCAATGGTATTTAAGAAGGCTTCCGTTCGGGTAAAGCTGATATCTTGTTGGTTGGTTAAATTGTTCAGATTTAAAAACACGCTCCAATGGTCTCCGAAGCGTTGTTTGCAGGAGGCATCCCAGCGCCAGAAATCCGCCGTGAACGTATCAAAATCTTTATTGACCGAGTAGTTCTGTACTTTTTCGCCTTGGTAGGCGCCAGAAACACGCGCGGAAAAGCCTTTGACGTCATACCCAATGGATAAGCGCAGAATATGAGGTGACTGGCTAGGCATATTCACCGCTCGACTGGTATTGGTAAAGGTTGTTTCAAAAATCGGAGGTACAGGAACAATCAGCCGGGTCTCTGAAGTAAGGAAGAAGACTTCCGTTTCCGAATACAGTCTGGCATAGTTCGCATTGAGAACAATCCCTGAAAAAGGCTTGGGAAGAAACATCAAATTGGCCTGCAGCTCAAGTTCGTAACCATACACCCTCGATTCAGGAGAATTGATATAAGAACTTAGTTCATACCCCCGGTTATCAGGAAAACCAAAAGCATCGGCCGTCTCCTGGTCAAAGAGGTTGGTGGTCCAAGGATAGAATATATTGTCTACCTCTTTGTAGAATACGCCAGCGGAAAACAAGCCCCATCCTCCTTTATATGCTGCAAAAGAGAGATCGTAATTTGTTGCTTTCGCATAAGAAAGATCAGGATTACCAGTAGTGATCCGTGTTTGATTATCATCAATTTCTGTACGAGGTGTGACGTATAGAAAGTCGGGGCGTGCTAATGTCTGCGCAGAAGACCAACGTATATCCAACCAAGGAAGTGGCTCGTACTTAATGTGCAAATGTGGGAGTAGTTCGTCGTAAACCTGTTCACTGGTCGTTTTATTAAAGGTGCCATTGACACCGTACCACCCGTTAAGGGTAGAAACACCTCCGCTGTAGACATTATTAGAAGCTTCGTACCGAACTCCAGGAATGACGGTTATTTTCTTCCCTACATTTAACTTCATCATGATGTAACCGGCACTCACCTGTTCTTCTACAGAATAATTTTCCAAAAGTGCAGAACGATCAGTATTCAAAATCGAACGCTGCGCTTCGTACCAATCGCGAACCCGATCGGGGTCTAAATCAGCGCTTAGCCCGATGTTGCCACCCGTTTCATTTTCAAATTCTATATCGTTTTCCTCAGCGGTGAAACTCAGGATGCTGATCAATTGATTGTTGTCCGGCAAGAAAGTAATTGGCCCATCGTAGCGTGCTACAGCATCATTAACAATGCCTCCGCCGAGGTAATAAAAATCTTCTGCCTGACGAGTGAGGCTACGTGTACGGTCGATTGTTTTGTACTTACCACCTACTTGCAAATAACCCTGCAACCAATCGTTGATCCGTATTGGCAATTGGATATTTACCAAGGCAGTATTGGTTTTTTCGTTAGTACTGGATGCTTGAAAACTATTGCTACGCAGCAAAGACCTACTCAATTCAGGCTTAGCCGAAGAGAAGAAGGTACTGGGCTGACCATTAGGATCTACTGAAGCATCGAATACTTGACTATTGTTAACAAAACGCATAGAAAAATCGTAAGGCGTTTCTCCGCGTGTTTCAGAAGAAGAGACCGTCCAGTCGACCTTTAAAGGGCCAAGGATGTGCTCTCCTGTAAAAGAAAGGGAGTACAAATCCAGTTGATTATCAATACCGCGCCCCCAATACTCAATACCTGGCTCCGACGGCAGGAAGCGTTCCTCCATGACAAAGCGATCCCGCTCGGTACGACTATAGATCCCAAAGAAGGAAAAGTCGTGCTTTTCTAGATCATAATCTAAACTTATGCTGGTATTATAGCGGCGGCGAATCTCCTGCCTGTCTTCTAGTCGTAGGGAGTTGCCAAAGATACTTGTGATGCCTGTTTCTGCATCGGTAGGACCGCGTCGCCAGTTATTGGTTTGAATATCTCCACCGCGGTTGAAGCGTTCGACGCCGCCCTGGATAACAAATCCTAGTTGCTTTTTGGCAAGCAAGCGTTTGCTCATTTGTAAAACGCCTTTGTAGTCGCCATAGTCACTGTTCAGGAAATTGGCCCCTCCTAAAAGCTTGGCGGTCATTTTGAATTCTTCGGCTGCTTTGCGCAACTTCAAGTTGACGGTACCACCAATGGCTTCGGCATCCATATAAGGCAACGGAGCTTTGTATACTTCAATTCCATCAAGTAACTCTGGAGAGATCAACGACAGATCAACCGAACGATCTGTACTAGAGTTAGACGGCAAGCTCACTCCATTCAAGGTGATGGCAGCAAATTTAGGTTGCATCCCTCTGATGACAACTTTTTGACCTTCGCCACCGCTACGATCAATTCCGATACCCGGTAAGCGAGCAATAGCTTCGGCAGCATTGACATCTGGTAATTCCTGAATCCGATCAGCAGAAACAATATTTACCAAAGCATCAGAATTGAGCTGTTGGCTAATCGCCTGTGCCTGCCCCTGTGCCTGGGCGGTCACAATAACCTCTACTCCCTGAACGGCTTCCACTTCCAGGTCAACATCTACCGTATAAACCTCACCTGCTTTTAGTATTACGGGGATTCTTTCGGTCTGATAACTTATAAATGAGATCATCAACACTTGTTCACCTTCTGGCAGACCTACCAAAGTGAAGCGGCCATCGATATCCGTACTTGTCCCTAGGTTAGAATTTTCCAGAAAAATATTAACACCAGGTAATGGCGTCTTATCTTCTCCGTCTTTAATGACACCACTTATTGCTCCTGTCTGTGCACTAACTTGAATACTCAGCAACAAGAAGCCAATAAATATTCCAAAGATAATATCCTTTCCTACCTGCATTATTGATATTTTATTTTAATCAACCTAGGCCAAACCAAATAATCTGGCCATATCTTCAGACGCTAAAGTATCTCGGAATACAAAAACAAAAGTCTAAATAAGGGGGGACAAAAGTCTAAACGAGCACAACACCCTGTATATCAATATATTACCAAAACAATAATTGGTCTAGTTATTTGAAGTATTATTTATAATAATTGAACCGAAACTTTTCTTTTGGCAGAAAAGCAAAGACAACTCATTGTCATTCATTCGCCTCCATGTACTCAGAAGGGGTCTGATTAAATTCTTTCTGAAAGCATTTACTGAAGTAACGTGGGTCTCGGAAACCGACATGGTCAGCAACTTCTGTGACGCGAAACTTCCCCTGCTGCAAGAGCTGAGCAGCACGCTTGAGCCGGATGCTTTTCACAAAATTATTTGGCGTCTGATTGGTAAGTGCTTTAATTTTAATAAATAACAAAGGACGACTAACAGCCATTTCATGTGCAAAATTTTCTACCGAAAGTTGCGTGTTATTCATATTAACTTCTACAAATTGAAGTGCGCGATTTAAAAAATCCTCATCAGCCGAAGTGATCGTTACTTTCTTAGGATCAAGCGTGAGTACCCTGGCAAATTTATCTCTCGCTTCCTGCCGCGACTGGATGGTGTTGCGCACCCGCAAGACCAGCTCCTCAGGATGAAAAGGCTTGGTAATGTAATCATCGGCTCCTATCCTCAGGCCTTCAATTTTGAAGAGGGAGGCCGTACGAGCAGTAAGCAATATCACGGGAATATGACTGATTTCCAGGTCGGTTTTCAGCTTACCGCAAAAAGTAATCCCGTCCATTTCGGGCATCATCACATCACTGACAACGAGGTCGGGCAAATGCTTCTTGGCCATCGCTAAACCTTCCAGGCCATTCTCTGCGGTAACCAACCGGTACTGCTCCGCGAAGACCTGCTCAATATAGCTGCGTACTTCAGGATTATCTTCTACGATCAGCAACAGGGGAGCAGTAGGAGGAGGAGACGCTTGCTCTCCTTTGTTTGGGGGTGCCGCCAAGGTGGCAGGCAAAGTTAACATGGGTTCGTAATTCGCCGTTTCCTCCGGGTCCGAATAGTCCGTAAGGATTTCGGCATCTGTGAAATGGTTACGGCCTTTGAGGAGTTGTACCACAAACGTAGCCCCTTTTGCCTTTTCATCGTTGTTGTTACTGGTAGGGTCCAAGAAGATTTTCCCGTGATGGAGCTCTACCATCTGCTTGGAAATTGCCAGCCCAATTCCTGTACTTTTAATACTAGAATTAGCCAGGTTGGATTTTTCGTAAAATCGCTTAAAGATTTGCCCCTCCAACTCAGGGCTTACTCCTACACCATTGTCTTTTACCCTGACCTCCACATAATCTTCACTTTCGGTAATAAGCAAGGTGATTTCACCACCTGGTGGCGTAAATTTGAAGGCATTGGACAACAGGTTAAAAAACACTTTCTCCAGCTTATCTTGATCAAACCATAAATTGACAGCTGGTGTTTCTGTGACGAAAGTGTAGGTGATGTTCTTCAATTTAGCCGTTTCCTGAAAAGGTAAAAACAGCTCGCCGATAAAATTGACAAAATCACTGTGAACGATCTTCATCGTCTCGTGGTCGGTCACCAGTTTTCGGAAGTTCAATACCTGGTTCACTAAATTGAGTAAGCGCTGGGCGTTGCGTTCAATCAATGACAATTGCTGAAAAACGGGCTCCGGATGTTTCTCCCTCCTCAACAAGTCTTGTAGCGGCCCGAGGATAAGCGTCAGCGGCGTACGAAACTCGTGGGTGATATTGGTAAAGAAGCGCAACTTTATCTCCGTCAGTTCCTCCTGCTGCTCTTTGGCAATTTGCTCCAACTGCAACCTGTGCCGTAAACGAACAAACCTAACCAGACCAAAGGCCAGGCCACTAGCCAAAGCAAGGTAGATAAGGTAAGCCCACCAGCTGCGCCACGGTGGCGGTAGAACAATAATTTCCAAGGTGCGTTCCTCTGGATTCCAGATACCGTCGCTGTTGCCTCCTCGCAGGCGAAAGACGTAAGTGCCCTCTCGTTGAATGGTGTAAGAGGCTTCGGTTTCCCCCACACTGTATTTCCATTCCCGATCAAGCCCTTCCAGTTTATAGGCGTAGTGATTATTCTCTGGACTGAAATAATCAAGCGCAGAAAAGCCCAGGGTAAAGTTGGCTTCATTGTACTTAAAAGTGATGCTTTCGGTTTCATTGATACTTCGTTGTAAGCAGCTTCCTTCTTCCGCAATAACAACTGGTCTGTTATTTTTTTTCAACTGGGTAAATACGAGGGCTGGTATAAATTCATTGGCCAATATTTTTTCCGGATCAAACAAGGTAAAACCATCGATTCCTCCAAAAAGCAACTCCCCGGCGCGGGTTTTGTAATAGGCGTTGAAGTTATACTCCAGGTTCTCCAATCCATTGGAATAATTGTAATTGGTAAAAGTCCCTTGTTCGGGGCTATACCTCGACAGTCCATTATTGGTGCTTATCCATAACTCTTCATTAGCTGCTTCCAGAATACCAAAGATCGTGTTCCCTGGAAGGCCGTCACTCATGGTAAAGTGGTCGAGTTTTCCTGATTTGAGATTCAAACAATAAACGCCATTACTGATGGTTCCGATCCAGGCTCGTTGCTTACTGTCTTCCTGAAGGGTATAAATTCTCTCCTCGTCCAGAAAAACCTCAAATCGGGCAGGAAGCCCATCTTCTCCCAGGTATACCTTATTCACTCCTCTTTCGGTGCCGATCCAAAGCTGACCATCCTGGGTTTCGAGAAAAACCCTGGCAAGGTCTGAACTTAAGCTATTACTATCCAGATCATCATGCCGAAAATTGCAAAACTGGTCCTCCTTTAAATCCAATATATCAAGCCCACCTCCATAGGTCAGTATCCACAGATGGTGGCCCTTTCTTTTCAACCCGTAGACATTATCATGGGCCAGCGAGTTCTCTACCAGCGGATCGTGTTGGTAATGACGGAAAGTTTCGGTTTCTAAATCCAGTAGGTTAAGGCCCGCCTGAAAGGTGCCAATCCAGAGTTGGTTGCCATCTAGCAGTAGTTGTTTCACATTGTTCCCACTCAGGGCATTCCCTTGTTGCAGTTGCGCCGGGTATTGTTTAAATTGACCCGTGCTACGGTCGTAGAAATTCAGCCCGCCGCCTTCCGTGCCAATCCACAGATTCCCCTTAGGCGTTTCCGCAAAAGAGCTAACCACATCAGCCCCCAGGCCATCTCCGGAAGGGGCATAATGAAAATTGGTGAAGCGATTGTAGTTTTCGTCAAAATGATTGATTCCCCCATAGTAGGCTCCTACCCACAAGCTGCCCCGCTGATCAATAAAAAGGGAGCGGATAGAATTGTCGGACAAACCGTCATTACCTGTGGTAGCTTTCTTATAGCGGATGAATTCGTGCGACCCTTTTTTCAAAACATTGAGCCCATCGAAAGTGCCTACCCAAAGATCGCCATTGTTATCCAGGCACATTGCACGGATATTATTGTTACTCAATACATTGGCTGCATTTTTCTCATTACGGTAAACCGTCAAAGTATGGCTAGTCCGGTTCCAGTAAGCAACCCCGTCTTTGAGGGCTCCAAGCCAAAGGTTGCCCGCTTCATCTTCCTGGATACTTTTGATGTGGATATCCGTAGGCCAAGAAGATAAAGGCAAAAATAATCGTTGAAACTCGTAAGGCTCAGATTCGGCTGTTTCCGACAAATAGTACAGGCCGCTAGCTGTACCAAAAATCAACTGCCCCTGTGCATCTTCAAAAATAACTTCAATATCGTTGCTCCCTAACTGGGGTGAAGAATTATTGGTAAAATAGTACTGCTGAAAAGTTTTTTCTTTTTCGTTAAAAAGGTTTAACCCAACGGAAGTACCTACCCATATCCGGCCCTTACGATCACGGAAAACACTTCGAATTGCATCATCCGACAGCGTTGAAGTATCGTCTTCATTATGATAATAACTAGTAAACTTATCTGTAGAAGAATCATAGCAACTGAGCCCCGAAATAGTGCCCACCCACAACTTATGGTCTAGGGTATCGGCATACAAAGTCCGAATATCGTTGCCTGCCAAGCTGTTATCTGTAGTATCGTTGCGATAAATTTCGAATTGATAGCCATCGAATTTATTGAGGCCATCTCTGGTACCAAACCACATAAAGCCTGCCGCATCTTGGGCAATAGCAAATACGGAGGTTTGCGACAATCCTTCTTTCTTCGACAAATGCTGGAAGGATACCGTTTGTGTTTCGGACGTGCTGAAAAGGAAAAATAATACCCCAAATATTAACAATCGGTTTGTGTCCATCGCCTCACTGCTTTACCTCATCAAAGATAGGGTATTTGTAAAACATGAGTCACCCCCTTAAATTTCAAATAACCTGTCTACCTCTACAGTATCTATCCTATTGATCGCTGTTAATTTCAAAGTAAAAAACCTTTTTAGCCTTATCTTTAGCGCAACTTTCAACTTTCAAATTTTTAATACAGTGCATAAATTAAACTTTCTACTAAGCATTCTTCTTTTTGTCCCTCTTCTTGGGTTCACGCAAAGTGCCGAAGACGACTTCGAGGGCAGCAGTACCATCACTAGCTGGTATGGCGACGACTGTGGGATGGACAATGCCTATGGCAATCCATTTCAGGAAGGCATTAATACTTCGGCTACGGTTTTGCAGTACCAGGATAATGGTGGGCAATATGCCAATATTCGGTTCGAGATTGACGAGACCTTTGCCTTATCACAAAACGCAGCTTTTGCTTTAAAAATCTACGTTACGTCCAGCAGTATCACTGGTAATCAACCCAACCAGGTGTCACTTAAACTTCAGGATGGTGATTTACCAGAGCCGTGGTCTACACAGACGGAAATCATCAAACCCATTGTGCTGGATCAATGGCAGGTGGTGACCTTTGATTTTGCGAATGACCCTTTTCAGAACCTGAATGAGGGCTCGCCGCATCCTGTCACACGTACCGACTTCAACCGGGTCGTCTTGCAGGTAAACGGCGAAAACAACAACGATCTCGTTACAGCCTATATTGATGATTTTGTCTACGGCGTTGACACGGGAGAAGAGACCATCTACAACCAACTGGTATGGGCCGATGAGTTTGACGGCAGTGGCCCTGTTGACCCCACCAAGTGGCACCATCAAACGCAGCTACCTAATGGTGGCAGCTGGTTCAACAATGAGCGCCAACACTACACCAACCGAATAGACAATTCGTACGTGGAGGATGGGTTTTTGCACATTGTAGCCAAGCGAGAAAACTTTACCGACCAAGGCCATACCAAATCTTTCACCTCAGCGCGGCTCAACTCCAAATTTGCATTCACCTACGGGCGGGTAGAAGCAAGGGCTAAATTACCATTCGGCCAAGGCACCTGGCCTGCCATCTGGATGCTGGGCAAAAACGTGACAGAAACTGGCGGCTACTGGGCCAGTACCCACGGCACTACCGGCTGGCCAGCGTGTGGCGAAATTGACATCATGGAGCATTGGGGTTACAACCAGAATTTTGTACAAAGTGCCTTGCACACGCCTTCTTCATCTGGCGCTACAGAGAATCATGGAGGCACACTGGCAGAAGATGTTTCGAATACTTTCCACATCTACGCACTGGAATGGACACCAGAGGAGATGCGTTTCAGTATTGACGGGAGTGTGTACTACACCTATGCTCCGAACAACCAAAACCCGGCAACCTGGCCTTTTGATGCCGACCAATACCTGCTGCTCAATGTAGCCATACAAGGCGAAGTGGCTAGTAATTTCACCCAAAGCCCGATGGTGATTGATTACATCAGGGTTTACCAGGAAGGCACGAATGCAAGCTCTGAGACGGAAGAATTGCAGCAGATTCAAGTGTTTCCGAATCCGGTAGAAGGGCCATTAAACATTACTGTTCCTGCCACGCTGGTAAAGGCTCAGGTGAAGGTATACGCTGCCGCTGGGCAGGTACTCGTACAGGAATTCATACAGGATTCTACCTCGCTGACGCTCGACTGGTCGGGTTATCCGGCGGGGACTTACATCCTGGTCTTTGAAGCAGGGGGTGAGCGCGTTAGTTATAAGGTGGTGAAGATTTAAGGGGAGTTTTTTTGATATGATCCATCCCGAATTTTGATTGTCATCAAAATTCGGGATGGATCATATCAAGTCACTTCAACACCTCATCGCTCCCCAAATACGCTCTATCACCATGGGTGTACCAGTGGCGCTTGGCGGGAATGCGGAGGTTGCCCACTTGGGCTTCACCCTCTAGCAGGATGTACTCGCCGTCGTTGGCGGCTTCGTCGTGGTAGAAGCGGTAGCCGCTCAGGGCGTAGGTTTCCGGGTGGAAGTAGAAGTACCATATATCGCCGCCCACTTCTTCGGTATAGGTGACCTTCATTTCTAGCAGCTCTTGGCCGAAGAAGTCAACACGGTAAACCTTATCGTCGATGATGGTACCAGGGTCCCGCAGCTTCATAGGCAGGCCCCAGAGGTAGGTGTAGTAGTTGCTATAAACAGCGCCGGCTTCGCAACTTAATCGGTGCTGGCGAATTTCTTCGGGAGTAAACCCATCGGTTCGGCCATTAAGGCTAAAGGTGCAACCTTCTGCATTGTATGCTCGATAGATTTCGTCTCTCCCTCGTAGCTGTGCGAGGGTAAACATTTCGTGTCCTTCATCCATCGTCACTTCCGAGCGACGGTAGCTACCACCGGGGCGCGACTCGTAAAGTTTAATGCTAACAGGCAGCACGCCCCACTGCGCCTGAGGATCATGGTAAGCAATGGTTTTTTCCAGCAATTGGGTACCGCTAAGGAAGGTGACGCTCTCCTTGTTCCACTCACGAAGGGTTTGGGTATTCATGCGCACGTAGTGCGGGTTGGGAGCCGCCTCGGCCAGCTCCAGCGAACGTGCCATGATCTTATTGGCGGCGGAATAGTTGCCCAATTTATGCTCAATAATGGCATGGTAGCGCATCACCCCAAACTGGTCGCCATCGAGGCTCTGCCGGCGATCCATCCATTCTTTAGCCTGTTCCAGATCCAGGTTATTATCTAAATAGTAGCGTGCAGCACGGTAATAGTCGGGGCCGGTGGTCTTTGCTCCAAAAGATTGGCTAATTAGTTTTTCAACCTGATCATGGGTCGCCAAAGTCACTGGAATTTCCAGACGGGTGTTCTCCCACTCCAGCACAAGGTCAGCGCTCGCATGCGTGATGTTCATCCAGCGAAACTCCATGCTTTCTACTCGTTCGGAGAGGGCTTTTGTGGGTAGGTCTACCCGTAGGGCATCTTTGGAAGGGTCGTAACCGCGAGCACCCCAAAGGCTCGTATCTTTACTCAGGATCAACGTCCACTCGGCATCTTCCCGTGGAATCGTATAAAGTGCATAGGTACCTGCCGAAACCAGCTCGTCTTTAATGCTTATCTCCCGATCGAAACGGAATCGAGTCGCTTCGTTAGCACCTGTACGCCAAACTTCTCCATAGGGGATCAACTCTCCAAAGATCGTTCTCCCCTTCACGCCAGGGCGGTGATAATCCAAGGTAAAGTTAGTCAAACCAACCTGCGTTTCTACACGTGCCGGCGCACTGGCTGGCGGCAAAGTAAACTGAGCACTGAGCGCCATTGGAAACAACAACAGGCACAGGCTGTACCACTTTAGTAGTCCAGAGAATGAATAAGATGTTCTAAGTTTCATAGCAATTGGGGGTTGAAGGGTAACGGCAATCCTGCTAATATACGCAAGTATTGTGCAAAAAGAGGACACTGTATATCGTAAAAATGTCAGATAGAATGACTGCACAGTAGCTCAAATTGCCCTATCTTGGCAGTTCTTACTTTCAACCATTTAAAAGTGTATTTATGAAAACTTTTATTACAAGTATTGTACTCTGTCTTTTTTCGCTTCCGCTGTTGGTGGGGCAAAACAATGTAGAGTTTAGCGCCAGCGACGGCTGGCGTTCCTTTATGAATGTTTTTAGAGCCAATGGTGATTATTGGTTTGGTGACCCTTGGAGTGTTGCTGACCTCAAGACCACAATTAGTACGGGCGCAAACACAATGACATTGCAACCCAACTTTAACACTTACGCTGATAATCCCACGAATCCAGAATGGGTAGATCAGACATCAGGTGAAGGCGTTGCCACTATGGAAGCTAGTACCTTCGTAGAGCCAGGGGCCAGCTTTAATGGTGTTGACCTCACTTTTTCAGGAACGGTAGAATCTTACACGATAGACGACGCTTACACAGTTAAGTTCTTTATCAAAGCACTTGATCCCGAAAATGGTTTCGTTGATGCTCTGGGTGGTTCAAAAACTTTTGACCTGCCTACCAGTGGAGACTTTACGGTAAGCGCTACCGGTGCTGAATTGGCACCTGGCTTACTTGTCCAGTATGGCTTCAGTGTTACTGGTGTAAATGCAAGCCCTGCTAACGAAGCGGCCCTGGGTAGCGTTGTGATTACAGGAGAAGGTACTCCTTCTGGTTCAAACAATATTCTATGTAATGCCAGCGACAACTGGAGTTCCTTTATGAATGTTTTCAGAGCCAATGGTGATTATTGGTTTGGTGACCCTTGGAGTGTTGCGGATCTAAAGACAACACTTGATGTAGGCGCGAATAACATTATATTGCAGCCTAATTTCAATACTTATGCTGCCAACTCCATGGATCCAGAATGGGTAGACCAGACAACTGGCGAGGGCGTTGCCACCATGGAGGCTAACACCATACTAGAGCCTGGGGCTACCTTTAATGGCTCTGACCTCACTTTTTCAGGAACGGTCGATTCTTACACGCTAGATGACGCCTACACAGTTAAGTTCTTTATCAAAGCACTTGATCCCAATAATGGTTTTACTGATGCTTTGGCTGGTTCAAAAACTCTTGACCTGCCTACCAGTGGAGCATTTACGGTAAGCGCAACTGGTGCTGAATTGGCACCTGGCTTAGTTATACAGTGCGGCTTCAGCGTTACCGGTAGAAATGCAAACCCTGCTAACGAAGCGGCATTGGGTAGCGTAGTCATCGGTCCAGGCACGGTGTCTGTCAACGACTTGAACAATCTAGAAATCGCGATGAGCGTTTTCCCTAACCCTACCCATGAAACGTTGTTCATCAAAAGTGATGCACAAGTTCAATCTTACCAGATTGTAACGCTTTTAGGGCAGACGGTACAGCGTGGTAACGCTACCAAGGAGATAGATGTAACAAATCTAGCTGCTGGTACTTACTTCCTTAG
Organism: Lewinella sp.; assembly: GCF_050633125.1. Taxonomy (NCBI): domain Bacteria; kingdom Pseudomonadati; phylum Bacteroidota; class Saprospiria; order Saprospirales; family Lewinellaceae; genus Lewinella; species Lewinella sp. Next base: position 100,919 of record NZ_JBOEFX010000008.1, on the reverse strand, counting down.
CGTTCAAGCCGAAGAAGGGAACAAAGTGATGAAGTTCATCAAGAACTAAATCCTTTGGATTTTATAAAAATGCCGCTACTGATTTCATCAGTAGCGGCATTTTTATTTGGCATGCATACATTACTTATGCGCTATAGCGCTGTTCAATCTGATGTTAAAGGAGCGTGACAACTTTAGGCCTGTATTCACGACCCCCCCTCTATCTCCCTCCCTTGTGGTGGAGGGAGGACTTGCAATATATAAAGTGTTGATTTAGATGACGTTTTAATATTTTTTGGCCGCGACTTGGTAGTTTGCAAAAGCCCCTCGCCTCACAGGGAAGGGTTGGGGTGGGTCGTGAATCTAAGCCAAATTAAACCAGCCAGATCGGGCACTACCCCTTACACTAAGCACCTAGTAAGGTTCCCCTACCTCACCAAAGTGAGACTACCTTGTTCTTCAAACTGCTGGCTGCCAATTTGAAAGTTGATCATATAAAGGTAAGATTCCGAAGGAGCTTGATTATCATTGAAGGAGCCATCCCAAAACACCTCTGGCGTACTGGTTTCAAAAACGACTTTGCCCCAGCGGTTGAAAACTTTGCAGGTGTAAGTATCAACATCAGCATTCGTGAATAGACCAAAGACGTCATTATTGCCATCGCCATTTGGCGAAAAAATATTCGGAACACTGTAGAGTATCCCCAGGTTCTCAATGCTGATACTGGCCTCCTGTACACAACCATCTTCGGAAGTAGCGGTGACCGTGTAGGTTTCCGTCCCCTCCTGATCCACTAAGGTAGTTACCGTAGTTGAGTCTGCTGCCGGATCAGAAAAAGTATTATTCACAGAAGAAGACCAGATATAGCTATAATTTTCTCCACCCGGCGTAGGATTCGCACTCAACTCCAATTCCGTACCCGCAGGAAAGGCGGTAGTTGTATTGGGCATGATATCGATAGCCACATCAAACTGATCATTATCTACTGTGATCAAGACATCATCATAAAAAGGAATGCCACAATCGTCGAGAATTTCAACGGTATACAAGGTGGTTTCCGTAGGAGAAGCAATAGGGTTGGAAATCCCCGTATCAGATAGTCCGGTTGCTGGCGACCAAAGGTAACTTGCACCACCATTTGCTTCTAATTGTAGCGACTCACCGGGGCAAATGGTCTGATCCGCCAATTCATTAAGGAAAGAAGTATAAGAAAAACAGACCTCATGGACATTATTGAGTCCGCCTGTAGCGGAGGTAAACCCCCAGAATACGAGTGGGTCGCCATTGAAAATATCGTTGACAATGTCAGCTGTGTAGGTTAAACGCAGATCACAATCAAGATAAATAGAAAGCGTTTGTGTTTCTGCATCCCAGGTAATTCGTAATTGGTGGTATTCGCAATCCTCAATATTAGGATCATCTACATTCGCTTGAACAGGGCCGGCTAATGCTCCTTGAGGCAGTATATGATTAACGATACCGTCGCTAATAATGGTAATATGATCGAAATCGGGGTCTCCAAAATCCAGGTTCTGATACGTATCAAACTCAACTCCCAGAGAGGGTTCTACATCACCAAAACCGATCGCTCCTCCACTGGTCCCAATAGACGTACTAATGGGTTGTAAACCAAAAACAATTCCATCTGCTCCTTGCAGGTCTTCACAACCAAGAAACAGGTCTGCCAATAAATCAAAAGATGAATTCAGGTTGATTTTTTGCCCATTCCACAAGGAACCTGCTTCCCAATTTACGGCAGCAGTAAGCTGATAACAACTGTCATTGGTAGCGACGGCATTTCCATTCAGAAAAAATTGTGCCTGCCCGGAAAAGCAGGTAAAGAGATAAAGGATAGCGAATAAACTAAGCCTTTGGGCAATGTGATTCATGTTTACTAATTTTTTGCGCAATATTTTGTCATCTAATGCGAAGCAAATTTATCAATAAATAGCCACTCTATGGCATTTACTCCGCCTGTACTTAGCACTTTTCGCACCATAGATTTTCTATTCAAACGCTCCTTTTTCTAAATAATCCATATATGAATCATAGCGCTGAATATCGCTCACTCCTTTGCGGGTGCAAAGCATAAAAATGGTCGACTCTGCTTGCCCGATCAATACAACAGTCGTTGATTCACTTACTTGAGTCTCGTCAAAAATATTAATGAGTCGTTTTTGGAAGATACCGCTTGTTGTTTTCACAATAAATGCTTTCCCCTTCCGCTCTACAAGAACATAGTTATCGTATTTTCGGGGTGTTGCAACAAGAGACCTCTTGGTTATCCGGGAAAGGATTTCCGCTTGTTCTTTCGTGATTTTCTCTACTTCCAAAATCTCTCTTTTGTAGTCTTCCGCAAATGGATCGGCATTCACGTCATCCTTAAATACTTCCATTTCAAACAGCCCGTCATCCATTCCTAACACACAAAATTGACCCCAAATTAATCAATTCTTGCTGCTTCTTATTTCCCTTCTCTGACAATTTTTGTGGTCAAGCTAAAGTGAAAATGCTAAGCGACTGTTAAGGAGCGTTATTTTCACTTTCGGTTGACTCTAAACACAAAAATTGTCAGAGAATCCTTATTTCTTGATGAGTTAGAATACAAACATATTTCCGATCGTTTGGTATTGCTGAAAAACAACAATAATTACGGATATTGTGTTTTCTCTTCAATACATCAATAAAAAAGAACTAAATGGATATTTCCGCAGTAGTAGAAGGTATTAACGCCAAAGCAGCCGCCGCTCCCCCACTAGGCAACACCCTTAAAATTGATTTCGGAGAACACCAAGTACACGTAGACGGTACCGGCGATCAAAATGTCGTAACAGCCAGTGACGCTGATGCTGATTGTGTCATCATCATCACTACAGAGAACTTCATGAAACTGGTCAAAGGAGAACTCAACCCCATGATGGCCGTCATGACTGGCAAAGTGAAGATTAAAGGAGATATGGGTGTAGCGATGAAACTACAGTCGTTGGTGGGGTAACTTATCCTTCCAAAAACATAGAGGGTATAGCTGGCACTTGCTGGCTATACCCTCTTCTTGTTAGCAGGGCCCAAAATCGACTAACACTACCCCAACAATATCCGTAGCGCCGTGAGGGCAGTAACCACCATGACAAAATACCGAAATGCCTTTTCAGGAATCATTGCTACCACCTTGATACCCACCCAAAAGCCGATAAAAATGACAGGTATAACGTAGCAATTGAGGCGTATACTCTGCCAGGAGATGGTGTGCCACGACCAAATATGAAAGGGCACCTTGAACCAGTTGATGAGCATAAAAAACCATGCAGCAGTGCCAATAAATTGCCGTTTGGGTAAGCGTGTAGCCAGAAGGTAGACAGACATAACAGGGCCGGCAGCATTGCCCACCATCGTCGTGAAACCACCAGCCAGCCCTGCAAAGCCACTCACCAAGGGATGCTTCATAAAACTTGCAGAAGGGGGGCTACGTTCTTGCCAAATGAGCAGTACGAGGCCCAGTATAACAATCCAGGCGAGGATATTACCGAAGGTTTCGTCATCCAAACTTTCCCCTATCCAGACGCCCAACAACACCCCCATAGCCGCCGCTGGCAACAGACGCAGCAGGTAAGGCCACTTGGCGTCGCGGCGATAATAAATCACTGCTAGTGTATCCGCAATAATCAACAATGGCAGCACCAGGCCCGTAGATGCTTTGGCCGGGAAAGCCTGTGCCATTAACACGACCAAAACCATGCCCAACCCTTTGAGGCCCGCCTTCGATAAACCGACCATAAAGGCGGCCCCAGCTAGTGTAATCCACTGAATTGTTTGTAAATCGTTCATTACTTATTTTGATTCTCTGACAAATACCTTGATTATTGGTGATGAACAAGCAGTAAAACCGCACCACAAAAACACACACAAAAAACTAACAATCAACCAATTAAGCACCAAGACCAAGATGATCTTGTATTAATTATAAAAAAATGGTAGATATATTCGTTAGTTAGGCCTACTTTTGCATTTTATTAGTTGCAATAGTTTTATCTAAGCTAGCGCTTTTTCTTGTAGTCGGGTTGCTGTTTATGCACTTAAATAAAGGTGCAACATATCAAAACGAGCTTCACATTCCTTCATGGAATATGTACAGAAAAATTCCGCGTACCTGATTAACTGGCATTTCCGTAACACTAACTACTTGGCCTTTTGCGATCCAGTGGATGATTGACAGGCTAAGTCAAATAAGTTTAAACGTATTATGATTATTATTGACCGTAAAGATGGAGAAAACATTGATCGTATGCTGCGCCGTTACAAACGCAAGCACCGCGATGTGAAATTACGCCGTGAATTGCGTAATCGCAAGCAGTTTGAAAAGCCATCTGACGTGAGACGCAAAGAGGTCCTGAAGGCCATCTACCGCGACCAAAAAATACAGAACGAAGAGCTTTAGATTAAGATAGGGTTCTTCTTAACCGTTTGAGTTATGATTCTCGACAAGATTAAAGCCTTTTTCCGTTCCGGATCAAAAGGCGGCAGCAGCACTACCAAGCGTACCGGTGGCCAGCGTACTGGCACCATTCGTTATTTCAATTACCGCAAAGGCTACGGCTTCATCTCCTGCCCAGAGTTGGAAGATGACACCTTTGTCCACGTTTCTGACACCAACGGGTCGTTGCGAAAAGGCGACCGTGTTACTTTCCGTATTGAACAGGAAGACAAGGGACCGCGTGCGCGCGAAGTAGAGGTCGTAAAGTAAGTACTGATCGTACATCGTACCATTGCGATCATACCGCTACCCTATTCTACACAAATCCTAGTATCAAATACCCCAGCGCAGCCAAACCACCCGCGATCAAAGCGTAGGGTAGTTGGGTTTTGACGTGATCTACATGATCTGTGGCGGAAGCCATTGACGAAAGTATTGTCGTATCACTGATGGGTGAACAATGATCACCAAAGACACCACCACCCAAGGCTGCAGCAATGATAATATGAGGATCGGCCCCCAATGACTGCCCCATGCCTACGGCGATAGGGATCATGATGCCAAAGGTCCCCCAGGAGGAGCCGATAGAAAAGGCTACAAAACAACTCACGACAAAGACAAGGAAGGGTGCCAAAGCAGGCGACAACCAGCTTTGGGTAATCTCTGCTACATAAATACCGGTACCAAGGTGTTGTTTACAGAGTGTACCTATCGCAAAAGCAAGCAGCATAAGTAAGGAAAGCGGAATCATGCCCGCAATACCTTTGAGTGTGAGGTCGACCATCTCGCGAATGCCCATGATGCCCTGTGCTTTGTAAAACGCCATACTCACCAGCAACGCTCCAACAACAGCGGTAAGCACCGCCGTAGAACCTGAGCCCTTGCCGATCGCCAGCAGTAAATGGTCCCACCCACTGCTCGGTACAGCGGTAGCCGCATCTGCCCAACCGGTATAAGCCAGCATCACGGGCATAAGCACCACCATCACCACGATAGGAACTACCATATTATAAGCCTTGGGCGTAACCCCCGGAGCTACTTCCTGCTCGGTAAGTTCATCGGTAACCATGGGTTGAGCATCGTCCCAAAGTAATTTTCCACCTTGAGTACGATCCTCCGCCTTTTTCATAGGCCCAAAATCTTTCTTCCAGAGGATAATCGCCGGCACAATCAAAAGGGCCAAGATGGGATAAAAATTCCACCCGATGCTACGAAGCATGGTAGCAAAGGGGTCAGAAAAACCCTGCGCAGCCAACAAACTCATAATAAATGCCCCCCAACCATTGAATGGAATGAGGATGCTACTGGGTGCAGAGCTGGAATCGGCAATGTAAGCCAGCTTCTCGCGTGAAATGCCCAGCTTGTCAAACAACGGGCGATAAAGCGCACCCACTGTAAGCACAGAAATACTGGACTCTACAAAAATAAGCGCACCCGTAAACCAAGCCAACAGACTGACGATAACTTTGCTTTTCTGATCATCTTGGCCTTCGTAAGCCTGGAGCTTTCGCTGTACCAAAGCGATAAAACCAGCTACCCCACCCGAGCGCTGCATGAAAACGATGAGTCCTCCTACCAAGGCACAAAACATGATGGTACGAGTATTGCCAGCATCTTTGAATACATCAACCAAAGCTTGCAGCGTATCAAATAAGCCATAAAGTGGGTTGCCGCCGTTGAGCATCGTCCAGCCCAAAAAGATGCCAAAGATCAGGGAGATAAATACCTGCTTGGTCAGGATGGCCAAAATGATAGCAATAAGTGGCGGCAATAGGCTCCAAAAGCCGTGGTGGAGTGTTTCTTCCATAACAAGTTGGTGGTTGATCGTTGGTGGTTGAAGGTTGGTGGTCAACCTTTGTATCACCCTGTGGTCCAATTTTGGATGGAATATAAGGATTTAGGCTGATGTTTATACTTTGGTAAGCCTAGATTTCGCTTCGCGGCTGCTCCGTGGTGTAAAAATTTGACAACGCTATTTTTTTTAGCTGGCAAGGCAAAAACCGTAGCCTTAGGAATGGTGTGTATAGTAAGGGACATAGTTTACACTTCTCAACCCACATAGCTTACACTATTGAGTTAGTTAATTTTCCTTCTGCAAAGGGGAAAATAACAAGCAGAGAAATGTAAACTTAATTACTGAATCATCCCTTACCAGAAAAAACATTGTAATACTTGCATTATTCAAAAAAAAAATAAATTAGTTTTTGAATTTTAAAATTAGTACTAATTCGGTGGAATAACCTCTGAAACCAGCCGCTCTCAAATAGGAAAGTAAGACCCGGCGCCTGAATGGGTTAATGAAGGCAAATAAAAATTTTATTTATCATGAAACCATTTATTTATTTTTCACTTATTCTCCTCCTCTTAGCGTGTGAGAAAGCTGAACCCATTCATTCCATTCAACCCTCGGTAGAGAACCTGGAAAAATCTGACGCCAATACCTCTCCTGACGTTAGCGCCATCAACAACAACTACAAAATTCACTGTGAAGGGCCATGCGATTGCGGCCTTGAAGGAAACACAACTGATCACGTATCCTGCAAGTGTGAAGAATGCGTCATGATTATTGAGCGAGACGGCAAGCGATTTGAATTGGTCGATGCGGAAATAGAGATTCCCTTCCTCAAGGATTTTTACCAACACATCAGTGAAAACTATAAAGAAAGCGATGATATTTCCATCACTGAAATTGAAATACAAACATCGGGTGAATCAAAGGCCGTTCGTTTTGATTACCTTGTCAACAAGCTGGTCGCCGATGACGTAATTATTGTTTCTGAACGAGGAGGAAAAACTTACAAAGTATCCTGCGACGGGACTTGCGATTGTCGCTCTAGGTTTGAATTTGATCCTCCTGCTGCATCTTGTTCTTGCGAAGATTGTGTCTTGACTGTGGAATCAATAGATTAATCGATAGCCCCCTCCCTGAAAAACTAGCACATTGTGGTCTTATCCAGACCACAATGTGCTTTTTTGTATATACTAGACTAAGGCAGAGCGTATCCTTTGGGGACACCCAAAGCCACTACACCCAGTGCTTCCTACCTAAACAGCCCGAGGCATGACCTGAATGATACGTTGCTAAAGCATTTTCATTGAAAATAAAATGCTTTCCTACGCCTCGCGGGATAAAAACAACACTGTCAGATGCTTGCTTCGGTGGCAATGGCGAAAGTGCTTGGGGAGTCTCCTCTATCGGTGAAGTTCGCTCCAGTTCATAGGACTCTCGCCATTCCTTTGTATTTTCTATCTGTTGCCTAGCAGGAGTTTTCATGCTTACTAAATTATTCTTGGCATAAAAACTACCCAGACTCAATATGACTATAACTAAGAGGATATATTTCTTTTTCATACTATTTCTATTTTAAAAAATCGCAATTGTTTTTTTTTGCGCAACAAAAGAACAGCACAAAAATAAATTGTGATTTTGTTTCCAGAACAGGTGGCTAAGCGCTTCATTTTAAGCGTGTCGGCTGTTCGGGAAACTTGAAAAAATCACAAGTTGTTTTTTGCGCAATAAAAGGCCCCATCTGCACAAAACATGGTTCTGTTCAGCAGATGGGGCGTGACAAATTATTTAAAAAACAAAACGTCTTACTCCGGCTTTTTGGCAAAAGCCGAAAGTCTGTCTTACCCAGGCTTTACCAACGTAACAGTGGTACTATCTATAAATTCGCCTTCGGGGGTATCATTTAACCAAAACCGGAATTTCAGGCGCACACTATCAGGCTCAAACAATTCCGCTACTATGTTTGCGTACCAGCCACCATCGTTACTGCACAAAGGCTCAACGTGACCCAATGTCCAAACGTCCGGTGTAATTTCTTCGATGGGCACGATGTCCACACCAGTCACATTACTGGGCACTGTATTGAGGTGCATCGAAAAGCGTTCTTCTCCCGGATAGGTGATGAAAGCAATCGTATCCAGACAAAGGTGGTCCGGCAAAACCCCGAAATAGAGGTTGTCACTGATAATGCCACTCCCGCCAATGTTGACATAATTGCTTGGCCATACACACTCCCCTTCTACACATTCTAGCGGCTCAGGGCAGACGCAAGCATTCTCGTCATCATCGCAGCAGGAGGCAAGAAATAAAACGGGCAGTATAAGCCCTAATAGCATTTTGTGAATCATCTGAAATTGGTTTTGATAGTAGGGAGCGTACCTAATTGGCACGCCCCAAACTGTATTTACGGCAGCGAGCTGCCTGGAATCAATGGTTTAAATTTTCAAAAAGGGTTGTGTACTGGCATTGTCACCACTCACTACCTCTACCCAATAGCTACCGGCAGTCCAGTTGCTGATATCAATAGACCGCTGGATAGCAGCATCCTTGTTGAGTAGTACTTCTCGGTGTAGCTCCTGCCCTTGGGCAGAATAAATACGGAGGGTCGCACCACTTTGGGCCGCAGCCGGAATAGCAATGGTCACCTGGTCTTTGGCAGACGTAGGATAGACCTTAAACGCGCTCGGACTTGGTGTCAGTTCTGTGCCACCAGGCAGCCTGTAATCCGTAGTATTAGTATTTTTACAAGAAGGACCAGACAAGAGGTCAAACTCTCCACTAACTTTGATGGTACCGGTCGATAAAAGCTCATGGTCGTACCAATCTCCGTAGTTAGCCAGGAAGCTGCCCACCTGACCTATACGATTATTGATATTATTCACAGGATCGTTCTGAATACCTGCATTTCCAGGTGTGGGAATAGATCCGGCAACGTAAGTGGCTACCTTATCGGAACAACAAAGGGAGTTTTGAACACCACCACTTTCCACAACGCCTACCAAGTAATAATCACTAGCAACACTGGCCTGAGCTTCATAACAGCCATAACCACGGGTGCGCAGATAATGATTAGAAAAAAGGATCACCTCCATAGGCTGATTCGGAGAAAGCGTCAAGAGACCAATCCCAGACACAAGCGTTTGCTCTTCAACCAGTGGTGAATTGGAACAGTAGCCCTCATTATTGCTAAAAGGCGTACCCGCTAAGACCGTAATCGCATCCCAGAAGCTATCTACCTGATCTTCTGTGGGGAGTACCGGACCTGGTTCTTCGCCTTCCTCTGGTTCTTCCTGCTGCTGTGTATCCAGAAAGAAATCGAATACTGGCTTTAATACATTCAAGGTATTGATCCAGAATTCTGGATTCCAGCTAGAACTACAACGACGTCCAATCATTGCGTGTCCAGCATCCAATGGCGTGAGTTCGCCGGTGCCTAGGTTTCGGGCAACAACAAAGGCAAAATCTTCGGCCTGCGCAGCAGCTCCTTTACTGAAAATACAGCCCTTTTTCCGAGCTTTAATGTGCAAACTAGTGGTATATTCATACTCTACATCCAATGGACGGTCGCAGGTACAATCTTTCGGCAAATCGGTACTAAACCCTCCGTAACGGATACACCCCAATAGGAACTTTATCTCCGAAAATGTGGTGGAAATACCTTGTGCGGCTTCATCTCCTTGTAAATTAGAGAGAGAAAAATCGGCACTACCGCCGCTCTCATCTTGGCGTAAAGCCAGGTACTTAGCTGCCCCTGCTTTAAACTGGTCAACATAAGTACGATCATTACCACTCTCTTCTGTATGTTGGTCGATCGTTGGGTAAATAACCCTGTTCACGTAGTCAATCTCCTCGTAAGGGCCTACATTAATACTGGCCCGGGTGATCACCTGGCAGCGACAGTTGGTTTCTACATCTCTGTTTGGCACAAAACCGGTACAGTCTTCCTGATACGCCATCGGATACCAGCTACTCAGGTTATTCATGTCCTGGTTCTTGAGCAACGGCTCATTGTTAAAAGAATAAGCCTGTAAGAAAGCCAGCTTTTCCAGAGGGTGTAGGTTTACCTCTTCGATAAAGCTGCAAAAAGGTCGCTGCCCCTTCTTTTGGGCAAACCAGCCCGATAACCTCCGGAACAATGGATCAGATACCGCAATCGGTTCTGATTGCGAAAAAGTCGACAACTTACCCGTACCAGAGCTCATCATTTCTTCGCCTACAGCAACCATTATCTCCCACAGGTATTCCGTATCCAATGGTAGATTTTCGATCACTGCTTCTGGTTCACGGACGGTCACTTCTGCCCATTCCGTTGTGCTATCAGCGGGCTTGTAACGCAAGAGGTAATCACTGCTTGAATTGTCCACGGCTTTCCATTTCAAGTAACCCGTCGCATCACCTCGAAAGCGAATACTCACGGCCGCGACTGGATCTATTCGTTCCGGGCTTTTGTACACCGCTCCAGTTTCATGATTTTTCGTTTCATGCGCTACTTGCGCCCAGGAAAAATTACTGCAATAAATTAAAATCATCAATGTAAGAGAGAAAAGCGTTTTTAAATTTTTCATTTTTCTAAATTTTAAATACTAAATTTTATAAACAAACTAGATATCAATAATCATTCTAAATTCTCCATCTTCTAAAGTCCCAAAACGGTCGCCAGAAAAATACTGACACAGGTAAAAAAGTTCTGCTTCTATTTTAAATGTAAAGTAATACCGTATCCCTTCTGGGGTTTCTCTTTTTTCCATTTCCGTCAACTCCAGCTTTGCGTGATTGGCTGGCCCGAAAGTGGGGCTTATTCCCATCCCTACGACAGGAATCATAAAGGGATCTTTGCGCTGATAATGATCGTACCCTGGGCGCAACACCGTAGACCAGGTGATAAAAAAGCGATAGCCTTCTGTGTTTGCTTCCCCGTCTTTACGAATAGGGAGTTCACCTTCCTGAAAGTATTCATCCAGGTAATATTCCGGAGCATAAGCAACGGTATCATTGATCGTCGGTGAATCCAGGGTAAATACCGGCGCAAAATCGCGGGTAATACCATTGAGGTTATCAAAAATGGGTGGCCGGATCGACATTCGGTAAAAGCTTCCTGTAAGGGGTGTATTCGCATTGTAACCTTCTTCTACCGAAGTAGTGGAAGTCGTGGCCACACCATTGCTCGCAAAGTAACCGTCCTGAGGAACGGAAATACAAAATTCTTCTCCATTCAGCTTACCGCGAAAATAAATCTCCGCATCGGGGTCATCCTCACACTTGAAGACCATATTATCTCGGCAATACTGTTCGGAAGCTTTACGTACATCGTATTCTTCTTTACCACAAGCCGAAATTAAAACAATGGCTACAAAAGACAAGAGTGAAAGGCACCGATTCATAAGCTGTTAATTTTAGAATTTACTGGACCGAAATATAGGGCCTGAATAAATCTCTTTTTGTTAGAAGAATATTAAAATCAATTAAATTAACCCTAAGGAATTGGCCCATCGCCGCTAACGTTGAGCGTAAAGACGCGCTGTTCTCCGCCGGGGCAATTATTACCAACCTGCAGCTGTAAACGGCCTTCACTCAAATTATCATCCCAACGGACAGTAGCGCTATTATAAGACGAAGTAACAATCGTGCCGCCATCCACAAACCACTGGCTGGTATAGTTGCTGTTGGCAGAAATGCCATAACCGGTATAAGTATAGGTTTCGCCTGGGTAAATCTGATCAGGCCCTAATAAATTGACACCGCTAACGCTCTTGACCAGTTCCGCGAGGTTGCGGGAGAAACTCAAGGTATTAGCCTCTGTTGTGCCATCTACACAAACGGCTACAATGTCTGTATTGACTGCTACTGTTGGATTATCTTGAGTAATCACTACCCTGGGATCACTGGTTGGCGTAGTCGCTGAGGCAGGAGTGCCGCCAGTATTCGTCCAATCCAGCGTCGTGTTGTCTGCTCCAAAACCATAAGCAAGGTAGGTGGCCGTGGGGTTACAATCATCAAACCGCAATGATACTCCCAGTACTAAATTACAATCCGGAGATTCACAACAAGGGCCGTTTTCGCCACGAACTACCTGGATCAAGCCTATCGTAAAACCTGCAGCTGTACCCACCCCAAAAGCAACGCCACCACCAGGGCCCATACCAATACCTACGCCGAAACCAACCAGCATTCCAGTTCCGGTATATTCTTTAATACAGCCCCAAGATTCTCTCCAGCTACACCCTCCTCGTGCCTGGCTGTCTGGCAGTTGAAAACCCGTATCCAGGAAATATTGATTAGCCCCTTGGAAGACTGCTACCATTGTGGTCAATTGTTTCTTTTCAGCTGTTGTCAACAAAGTATGCTTCTTGATCGCTGCCAACTCTCGATCCAGCCGTTGGTTGGCGAAAGCAAAATTACTTGCGTTATAATCATCTTGATAGGCAGCCATAAGTTTGGTATAAACCTCACTGAATGTCGGGCTAATGATTTCCTGCTGAACGTAGGTATCGAGTATCGCAGATAGCTGCATTCCTTGAAAAGCAGCGAGGTCTTCTTCAAACTTTTGCTGAAAGGTTGTTCGCTCGTTTTCAGGCACCAATTCATAAGGATCGATGAAGGCCAATTCATACTTCATCTGTTCATAGATGGCCGCCCGAATAGTAGTAAGTTCGCTGTAATTATCGTAGGCTTTTGCCTCAGGGGCACTGTAACTATCGCGATCCTTTTCACAACTCATAAAAAATAACATCAGGATAGGTAAAAAACAATAATGGATAATCTTGTAATATTTCATCTTACGTGTTTTAAGGTTCTCTGATCTTTTTTGTGTTTAAAGTCAATCAAAAACAAAAATGACGCTCCTTACCAGTCGCTCACTATTTTCGCTTTATCCTGACCACAAAACCATCAGAGAAGGATATTTAATTGCCCACCTTTTACTTTGGGGCTTTTCTATAGAAAATCAATTTTCACTCCTCCTCAGCACTTCCCATTGCCATTCAAATTCGCGAGCATAGTAGTAGCGTTGTTCGGCACGGTCATACCTAATAGGAGCACCTAAATTTTTCAATAATTCTAACTGCCGGTAAAGCCCAGACTTGGATACATTTAACTTTTCCATCAGCTCCTCAGAGGAGCCTGTTGCCTTTCGCTGGACAAGATTATGTAGGCGACGCAGCAGTAAGAGTTGTTCTATAAAACTCATAATCTTTTAATTTTAAAATGGGGCAGCAAACACCGATATCTGCAAGCAAACACAGGGCTTGCCACCCTCCGAGCGCGTTTTCAAAAACTAATACACACACAAACATGAATTCTTATATCTTATCTTATTGGAGAGCTTTGTGGGTAGGTTACCAACTAAAGCCTACCCCCATAGTCAGAATAGAGAGCCCATAGCCCAGTTCACCGAAAATTTCCAGCGAAGGAATTGGTTGATAGCAAGTGCCCACAAAAGCCCCATAAAACAAACCTTCTTTGCGAGGCATATAATGAATCATAGATTCCTCCGGAGCCCGCTGACTGTTTCCTATATCCTCCACTCTACAATGCTGATAGGCCAGGGAAATACCTGCATAGGGCGCCCATTTCGTCCAACGTTGGGCATGAACTGCTCCCCTCAATGCAATCATTCGAAAGTTATTCCTCAACGACAGGCTACTCCCACTGCGGTGGTGCTGAGTGGCCGAGGATACCGAACCTCCTGCTAGTAAACTCACACTGAATAGAGGGCTGGGACGATACCGCAACGCTAAAGAAAGCGGCGGTACTTCCGAGGTCGTATGGCTTTTAGCAAAGGTGGGCAACAGCCCTACCCCACTACGAATTTGCCAATACTGGTGAGTTTTCTTCCACCGGGCACTCTGGCCCTGGGCATTGGAAGGAATAAAGCAAACAAAAAACAGGAATAAGCTAAAAGTTAAGAGAGCACGCATGATATTGATTTTTTGGTTTTTCGGGGAAGCATACTTTCCTCAGGGTATCCGGGGGATTATTCCTCCGAATACGGAAAAAGCATGCTTCAAAATCTAATGATGAACAAGGTCGGCTACACCGACACTGAGGTTATTCTAGCGGTAAACTATGGAGTAAATCACTCGCTTTACCAGCATTCCAGCCGCCCTTTTGGATTCTTTCTTCCAATAATTCACGAGCGGGGGCAAATTGTCCGGCTTGCACATAGGCCAGTGTCAGGTACCATTTGGTTTCTTCTTCCAGCAAGCTAGTTCTTGTAGGATCTGCCAATCCTTTCAGTAGTGGTTCGATGGCTTTCTCCCCTTTTGATGGGGTCTGATAGAGGTAGCTGACTCCGAGGAAAAAATAATCTTCACTGTTAGCTCCCGGCAGAACAACCACTTCTTCTCGTAATCGAGCTGAAGTTTCAAAATCTTCCTTGTTATAGGCAGCAATGGCTTCACTTCTCTTTTTAGAAATTTCGGTGGCTCCTTTTCTGAGTTCATTATTCGGATAATAGGTAGCCAGATACTCCTTGGTAAGTGACTGGTAAGTTGGTGAATGATCACCAACGACTTGCCATGCAACAATACCTATCAGTAGTGCCGCCGCAACGCTAAGGCTCCAGCGTAGAATCATTCTTCCTGAGATCCGGCCGCTAGTCGCCATTCCTCGAGTAATGCCATATTCCTCTTGGAGGCGATAAGTCATTTTGTCCCTTAGCTCACGGTCAAACTTTTGCTTTATCAGTTGCTGGGTCACGGTACTGAGTTCATCTTCGTTGATGTTATTAACTCGGTATTTTTCAAATAATTTCATAAGAAACGCGGATTTGGTTATTGACAGAGTGTTTGAAATATTTCCTGCAACTTACTCATACAACGCTGCTTTTGCTTGCGCACTGTAGCTTCGTTTTTTTCAAGTTGTGTTGCGATTTCTTTCAATTTTCTCTGGTCATAAAAAAATGATTTTAGCAATTTCTGACACCCTTTACCTAGCCGGGGCCAGGCATCATTGAAGGTATCCATTACATCAGCGGGCACATCCCCATCGGGTTCATCTACCACATCCCATTCTGATGTCAATTCCGTTAATCTGCTATCATCTTTTGTTTTCTTCAGATACAACTGTCCAGCCATTCGGGTGAACAGAAAACGCAGATTTCCGTACTGAATACGCTCTTTTTTCAATCGATCGCAAAAAGCGACCAGGGCATCCATACTAGCGTCGTAGGCATCATGATGACTGGCTTTATACTGACGTTTCAGAAAATTAAGACAGTCTTCAAAATGGGCCAAAAAAATCTGTTGATACAGATCGTCGTCGCCCTCCTTCAATGCTTTGAGAAGCTCCTGAAAAGCGGATCGACTAAGGCCGAAATTTTTACTTTTCATTTCGCTTCCAATTTTTACGCTGGATGTTTTTTTCATGATACAGTTGTCCGTGTTCCTTTATATAAGCTCAGAAATAGCAAAACGTGACATAAAAAGTGAAAAATATTTTTTTTAGGCTAAAAATGTCACGTTTTGCCTTTTTCAATCTTATACAAAGGAAGAACATTATAATTCAATTATTAGCGCCATTATTTAGAATAGATATTTAGTAGGCAAATTAATAGCAGCCCGTTTTATTTAGTGATTACAGTTGTCTTTGAGGAGAGGTATGGTGCTACAGCACCGGCCTCTTCTCTCTTTTTTGTCAACAACTAAGCACTTCCTGCGTTTATTACGCTAAATCAACTCCCCCTTCATGTCCCCATCTCCCTGGCAAAAAATCAAAGAACGATACGCCTACCAAGGCTGGCGCAGTATGCTCGTACGTACCTTCCTGCAACCAGATGGTAAGGAGCGCGATACGATGTAATAGAAAATGGTGCTTATGTGGTGGTTGCTGCTTTTACAGCAAACCGCGATGCTATCCTGGTTCGTCAGTTCCGCCCAGGGCCGGAGCAAGTTCTTAGTAGTTTTTGTGAAGGCTATATTGATACGAATGAAAGCCCCGAACAAGCCGCTGCGCGTGAGCTGCTGGAAGAAACAGGCTACCAAGCCGGCAATATTCAATACTTGCGCACATTGCGCACCGCATATAGTACCGAAAAAAGAATTTGCCTCCTGGCCACCGATTGTACGCCAACACAAGCCCCTAGCGGCGATGTCGACGAATTTCTAGAGGTATTCACCCTTCCTTTGGCCGAGTTTAAGGAATGGATGCAGCACGATGAAAGCGCCTTCTATTCCCTAGACATCACACTGCTGGCGTTGCAAAAGTTGGGTTGGTAATTTTGGTTGGATGGTTTGGTTGTTTGATGGTTGGATGGAGTTTGGAGCTTTAGATTACCATTCATCCTTTAAAAACGACCATCCGCGGGAATTAAATAGGGGCACTGGCCTCCAATTGTTATTTTTGTCTGGTTCGCCTCAACTCAGGCAAAGCTTATGCAAAAGAATACCTTCAAACATCTTGGGTTTAATGATTTTTATCTTGCGCTAATTGGGCTACCATTGCTCAGTTTCTTTATTCCGCAGATTTTTTTCCAGCTGTACCCTTGGGATGGCTGGGAAATTTTTCGGCATGAATGGCAAGAATCTTTCCTTTTTACTCTTTCTTTTTGGGTCCTTTTCCGGACATTGATGATCCGCTTACGTAAGCGTTTCCCGCTTTTTTCTCAGATTAAGATTCGCATCAAAAAAATGCTGATTTATTATATCTGCCTAGTCCCTATCGTTAATATTACACTGGTATCAGTCTTTCACCTTTGCCAAATGAAAGATGCTTACGATCCCAATATTTATCAAGCCTACCTCACTACTTACTTTGTTTCCTTTACTATTATCGCGCTTTATGAAGCCATCTATTTTTATGCCCAACTTAGTGCATCAATAACAGAAAGAGAGCAGGCACGCCAGGCGCAGATTCGCTCCGAGCTGGATGGTCTCCGCAATCAGGTAAATCCACATTTTCTTTTTAACAGCCTCAATACACTCATGCATATTGTGAGTGAAGACCAGGAGCTTGCCAAACGATTCCTGCAACGTTTATCAAAAGTGTATCGCTATATTTTAGAAAGCCGCACCTCTCCACTCATCCCTCTTGCGGAAGAGCTAAAATTTATTGATGCCTATGTCTTCTTACAGCAAGAGCGCTTCCAGGGTAACCTCGAAGTAGAAATTACGATTGATAGTGTCTTTAAACAACACCATATTGTTCCCCTGAGCCTGCAGATTCTTTTCGAAAACGCCATCAAACACAATATCATCAGCAAACAACATCCTTTACTTATCGAAGTATTTGTCAATGAGCATTTGCACCTGGTCGTCCGCAACAACCTCCAGCGCAAGCGCCAAGTACTGGATTCTACCCAAGCCGGGCTGGAAAACATCAGCAGGCGTTACGCCTATTTTTCCAAAGAAGATATCAAAGTAGAGGAAAGTGAACAATACTTTACCGTCACTCTCCCCCTCATCCACCCTAACAAATCCTCCTTGTATGAAAGTGCTGATTATTGAAGACGAATACCGAGCTGTTCAATACCTGCAAGGCTTATTGAATAACCTCATCACTGACTTAGAAATATTAGGCACACTAGATAGCATTGAAGCATCAGTCCAATGGTTGCAACAAAACCCTAGTCCTGAGCTCATCTTCATGGATATTCAATTGGCCGATGGGCTAAGCTTTGATATTTTCAAACACGTCAATATCAGTGCGCCCATTATTTTCACAACCGCGTTTGATCAATATACGCTACGGGCTTTCAAAATGAATAGTATTGACTACCTCCTCAAACCTATTGAAGAAGAGGAGTTGCAAGCAGCATTAAACAAATACGGTCAGTATTACCAACCACAAGTTACCCAATGGCAGGAATTAATTGCCAATCTCCAAATCAATCAAGGAGATGCTTACCGCCAACGCTTCCTCACCAAACAAGGTAAATCCTTGGGCTATTTGCTGGTAAAAGACATCGCTTACCTCTATAGCGACGAAGGAATCACCTTTGCCATTGATAAGCAGGGCAAGCGTTTTGTTATCGATTCAACCATTGATCGGCTACAGGGAGAGCTTGCTCCGCAAGAATTCTTTCGTATTAATCGTGGGCAAATTGTCCATTTACAAGCCATTCGTCAAATTCACAGTTGGTTCAGCCATCGCCTCAAGATTGATCTTCACCCTAGCCTCGGAGAACAGGAGAATATCGTTAGTCGAGACAGGGTTAAAGCTTTCAAGGCTTGGCTTGACCAATAGGCGCATTGACATTTATCACCTTGTTTTACTGACAAACATCACCAACCTGTGTGATAAAGCTCACAACGTCAAGGCCTAACTCTACCCTAATTTTGTAGCATAATCAAATAACCAATATTGCTATGAAAGTAGAACAGATCTATACCGGATGTTTGGCAGAAGCCGCTTACTATATCGAAAGCAAAGGCGAGGCCGTAATCATCGACCCCCTCCGCGAAACAGAACCTTACACGCAACGAGCTGCCGCGGATGGCGCCAAGATCAAGTATATTTTGGAAACTCACTTCCATGCTGACTTTGTGTCGGGCCACCTTGATTTAGCTAAAAAGACAGGAGGCACTATTGTTTATGGACCTACTGCCCAACCCAACTTCGATGCACACATTGCTACCGATGGTGAAATTCTAAAAGTTGGTGATGTAACCATCCAGGTATTGCATACGCCAGGGCATACCATGGAGAGTTCTTCTTTTTTATTACGTGACGAAAATGGTAAAGACTACGCCATCTTCACCGGCGACACCTTATTCTTAGGAGATGTTGGCCGCCCAGACCTCGCCATCAAGCAAGGTGAGATTACCGAAGCAGATTTGGCAGGCTTTCTTTTTGACAGCTTACGCTCCAAGATCATGCCACTGGCAGACGAAGTGATTGTTTACCCTGGCCACGGTGCCGGATCGGCTTGTGGCAAGAAAATGAGCAAAGACACTTGGGGCTACCTCGGCGACCAGAAGAAATTCAACTATGCGCTACGGGAAGACATGACGAAGGAAGAGTTTGTCAAAGAAGTCCTTACCGGGTTAGTTGCTCCTCCCCAGTATTTCCCTAAAAATGCGGTGATGAACAAAATGGGCTACGAAAGCATCGACACCGTCCGCGAACGGGGTGTGCAAGCACTTAGTGTCCGCGCGTTCAAAGCAGCTTGGGCCGAAGAAGAAGCCTTGGTCATCGATACCCGCGAACCTGATGCGTTTGCCGCAGGCTTCATTCCTGGCTCAATTTACTTTGGCCTCGACAATACCTTTGCTCCTTGGGTAGGTACGCTGATTTCCGATCTAAAAAAACCGATCCTCTTTATTGCTGACGAAGGCAAGGAAGAAGAAGTAGTGATCCGCCTGTCAAGAGTAGGTTATGACAATACCGTTGGCTTTTTAGAAGGAGGCTTTGCCGCTTGGCAGAAAGCTGGCGAAGAAGTAGATACCATTGAAGAATTGACCGCGACCGAGTTTGCCGAGCAATTTGATAATATTGAAAATGCCCTGGATGTACGCCGGGCCAGTGAGTTCAACGCAGAGCACATCAAGGGATTGATCAACTTCCCACTGGATTTTATCAACACCAAGATGAACTTATTGGATCGCAACAAGAAGTACTATCTCCACTGTGCTGGCGGTTATCGTTCGGTCATTGCCGCTTCTATTCTCAAAGCCCGTGGCTTTGATCAGGTGGTAAATATAAAAGGAGGCTACAAAGCCCTCACCGAAACTGATCTCGAGCGTACCGAGTACGTGGAGCAGGTGACTGAGTTATAGTGATAGGTGTCAAGGTAGATTTGACATTTAAATAGGTTTTCCAAAAATGGGGAGTGCTACGATTACGTGGCACTCCCTTTTTTTAAATCAATCACTCGATATTTTCTTAGTGAGCGTATAAAAACAAGGTGATCCACCTTATTTCAGCTCTAATGCTTACGCAAGTAGCGGTACTATTTTTTCGCCAATAAGATCAATCGATTTCATCAGTTTTTCGTGAGGAATGCCCACATCCATTTGAAAAGTAAAGCGAGAGATTCCTCCCAGCGCCTCCGAATGACGCAGTATTTTTTCAGCAACCTCTTCCGCGCTCCCTACACACAAAGCTCCAGATGGACCATTTTGGGCATCAAACCTTGCTCGGGTTACTGGTGCAAATCCTCTTTCCTGCCCTATTTTAGTGAATAGCTCTGCGTAGCCCGGATAGTAATCGGCAATTGCTTCCTCACGGGTAGTAGCTACGTATCCCAAGGAGTGTAAGCCTACTTTTAATTGCTGAGGTGCATGGCCAGCTGCGGTACCAGCCTGGCGGTACAAATCTACCAAGGGTCGGAATCGATGCGTTTCTCCGCCAATTACAGCCACCATCAGGGGTAAACCCAAAGTGCCGGCTCTTGCAAAAGATGCTGGTGTACCTCCTACTCCCAACCAGATCGGGAAAGAAGCCTGAACGGGCCTGGGGTAAATTGGCTGTTGCTGCAGCGCCGGTCTAAACCTCCCTGACCAGGTCACTTCTTCCTGGTCACGGATTTTCAACAACAGCTCAAGCTTTTCGGAAAAAACGGCATCATAGTCTTGCAGCTTGAATCCAAACAAGGGGAAAGCATCGGTAAACGACCCACGGCCCGCAACAATTTCAGCTCTACCGTTGGAAATCAAATCCAAGGTGGCAAAATTTTGGAAAACCCGCACCGGATCGGCAGCACTCAGCACCGTTACCGCACTCGTCAACCGGATACGCTTGGTCCTTGCTGCAGCAGCGGCTAAAAGCATGGTAGGAGCCGCATCTAAAAAGTCTTTGCGGTGGTGTTCTCCTATACCAAAAACAGCTAAACCAGCTTGATCTGCACGTTCCATCCGGTCCAAAAGCTCAGCTACAGCTTGGGTTTTACTTATTTTCCCGCGCTCTGGGTTGGCAGCAAAACTGTCGATACCTACTTCTATCATCTTTCTTTTCTATATTGGTATCGTAAGATACATATTCGTAAAACAAGCTGAGAAAGGTACTAAGCCCCCCTTGTTAGCTTATCGCTTTTAAAATAAACGTAGAAACTCAGTAGAATGGCAGAAGCCGATATTATTTATTTATAAGTCTAAACCAGACAACTCAGGTTTTCTAAGCATAGTGCCAATATAAAAAAGGGTAGCAACTGCAATTCCAGGAACAGGAACACCTCCGCCTATCAACTCTGCTACGATAATCCCCCCTGTATAAGAACACAATAGAAAGAAGCCAATATTGCTCGTTTTGGGAATCCAGTAGAGGATAAGACAAGCTATTTCCAAGAATCCTATAAATTGAGTCAGTTCACCCAAACCAATGTTTTCCATATTCTTCACCATCTCTTCCAGGCCAGCTAGTTTGCTAATTCCTGCAAAAGCGATTAATAAGGAAGGTAAAACAGATAAAATATACCCAGCAATTTTACGGGTCTTCCCAATAGCGGGATTGTGTAGACGTGACATATTATGGTTGATTTTGTCAAATTATTTAAGTCGACAAATATCCCCTTCTAATCAAGAATCTGCATTAATATAGATTAAGAAATAGGCAAATAGACGTGCACAACGAATGGTATTAAATCGAGTTTTTACTCCCATGCTTTCGCTCTCCTTTCACTTTACTCAAAGCCTCGGGAGTAATACCAAGATAAGAAGCTATCATCTTTTGAGGAACCCGCTGGATAATATCAGGATAAGTGGCCTCAAAGTCCTCATAACGCCTAATTGCGGGTGCGCTCATCAACAAAATGATCCGTTTTTGCAAAACGGAGACACGCTTAATTATAGCATCTATATCAACATTTTCTCTGGCCGATTCCTTTGTCAATACGCTTACAACGGAGTCCTCTAACGCATCAATAAACAAATCACAAGGTACAGATGGTGGTTGATTGTCTGCGACGATCCATCCTTCAGGGGCAAACATAAAAACATGCTCCTTCCCCTTTTCATCAATAGCATAGCTGCGCAGCAAGCCCTTCTTCACTACATAAACCTTGGAATAAAGATCACCGCTCCTTTGAACGACCTCTCCCTTTGCTAAGTGAATTGTATTCATGCTATTCTTTTGACACGCCCAGCATAATATTTTAGCCAGCACGGTAAATAATTTGATCCCTGCTATAGGAAGTAAGAGCTTGTCTTGAAGATCAAGCGCCTAAAACATCGAACAGTATTAGAAAAAGATAAGTTGACGTTCCAAATAATCCCCATAAAAAAAAGCAACTGTGACCCACATTACTGAACGCCGATATTGGACTCCTTAACTTAGTCCCATCGTTAAAATCAAACTCCAAATAACAATGGAACAAACCATAAATAGCATGCCTCGGATTGGGGAACCAGCACCCGATTTCACAGCAATCACTACCACTGGAAAACTTCAGCTTTCAGAATACAATAAGGGAAGCTGGGTCATCCTCTTTTCGCACCCGGCAGACTTTACGCCTGTCTGTACAACAGAGATGTCGGCCTTTGCCGTTGAAGAGCAATGGTTTGCTGAACGCAACACCAAACTCATTGGCCTCAGTATCGACAGTATACACTCTCACCTCGCCTGGGTGAATAATGTGAGAGAAAAAACAGAGGTGTATATGCAGTTCCCAATCATCGCCGATCTGGATATGAAGGTAGCCAACCTCTACGGTATGCTACACCCTGGAGAAAGTTCAACGGCGGCAGTGAGGGCCGTATTTATCATCGACCCCAAGGGAATTATGCGGCTCATCATGTACTATCCACTAAATGTGGGCAGAAACATGGCAGAAATACAGCGCGCACTTATCGCCCTGCAAACAGCCGACGAGCACAAATGTGCCCTCCCCGTCAACTGGCAACCTGGCGATAAAGCGATTGTACCTCCGCCCAAAACCTTGGTAGAAATGGACGAACGCATCGCGAATACGTCCTACGAAAAAGTAGATTTTTATCTCGCCAAAAAAGAGCTAAGTACAGCTAATTAGTAGAAGTTTCCAGCGGGCTTGTATAGATTTAAAAATCTATCAGCCTGCTGGTTCTACTTGCTTATAGGAAGATTTAGATCTCATTTATTTTAAAACATGAAAATAGTTTCATATAATTGTATATTGATTAATAGATATAACTCCAAATAAAAGACCATTTTAAACCCAGAAAAGAAAACATATGAGCAAAAATGGAAGTCCTGCCCTCTGGGAAGAAACCCCTGCCGGCCAGCAGGTAAAAGCCCGACTGGCCGAAGAAAAAACACTTTTAGCACTAGACAAAATATTGGCTCGGCTAGACACTGTTGAAGAAGCTGTTAGCGGCCTGGCAAAGGTTATGCACCAAGGGCCTGGTATGGCAGCGATGGTCGCTGACATGGCCGACGAGGCCTACCGACGTACCGATGCAAACGGAATAAATATAGAAACGCGTTTAAAAGGAGCACTTGAGATAGCTGAAAAACTTACAGCTCCTGCTATGGTCGACAAGCTGAACAACCTCCTCACTATTACCGACCAACTCCCGGGCCTGATAGCAATGACTGCCGACATGGCCGATGAAGCCTACAGACAGGCAGATAACCGTGGCGTGAGCATAGAACAACGCCTGGGCGTAGCCCTTGAATTGGCTGAAAAGCTCACCGAGCCAACGATGGTTAACAAACTCAGTGGCGCGCTAGCTTTCGCTGACCAGCTACCGGGTCTGATTGCCATAGGCATGGACACACTAGATGAAGGCATGCGACAAGCCCGGGAAAACGGTCTCGAACCAGAAACGATGGTAGAATGGGCCGCACAGTTTGGCAGTGCCATGCGAGAAACACAAGCAGAACCGCCCACTAAGGTAGGAGTGTTTGGTATGCTCACAGCGCTGCGCGATCCAGACCGGCAGAAAGCACTAGGCTTCTCCCTCAATTTCTTAAAACATTTAGGTAAACAACTATAACAATTAACATATAATGGCACATCACGAAGTACTCATCGTTGGCGGAGGTTCCGCAGGAATTACCGTTGGAGCTATGCTCCGCAACCAGTCTAACCCTCCCGGAGTCACTATCATTGACCCCAGTGAAAAACATTACTACCAACCCATCTGGACCCTGGTAGGGGCTGGTGTTTTCCCTAAAGAAGTTTCCGAACGGAAAGAAGCCGACTACATCCCGCCAGGAGCAGAATGGATCAAAGATGCCGTTGCTACTTTTGACCCCGACAACAATAGCCTCACCCTGGCCAGCGGAGCTACCCACACCTACGATGTATTGGTGGTTACTTCTGGTATTCAAATCAATTGGGGTGCTATAAAAGGCTTGAAGGAAAGTATCGGTAAGCCAGGAACAGGCGTATGTAGTAATTACTCCTACGACACCGTCGAAAGCACCTGGGAAAATATCCGCGCACTCAAGAAAGGGACTGCCCTTTTCACCCACCCCTCTACGCCCATTAAATGTGGCGGTGCCCCGATTAAAATAACCTACCTGGCATCTGACCACTGGCGCCGCAATGGCCTTGGTAACCAGGTTAAGAAAAAATTCATCAAGGGTGGCCCTGGTATTTTTGCAGTAAAAAAATACGCTGATTCTCTCACAAAAGTAGCCGATCGCTATGGTATTGACCGAGTATGGAATACCGACTTAGTAGCTTTAAAAGTTGAGGAAAAGAAGGCGATATTTCGTCACTTAGAAACCGGCGAGGAAACGGAAGAAGCTTACGACATGATCCACGTGACACCTCCGATGAGTGCCCCGGATTTCATCAAAAACAGCCCTTTGGCAGCAGATACCGGCTGGGTAGAAGTAGACATGCATACCACTCAACATGTACGCTACCCTAATGTCTTCTCCTTAGGAGATTGTAGCAACCTGCCAACCTCTAAAACAGGCGCAGCGATCAGAAAGCAAGCTCCTACAACTACTGCCAACGTGATGGCCTACTTAGCTGGTAGTGAGCTACCTGAATCTTATAATGGCTACACCTCCTGCCCACTAGTGACCGGCTATGGCAGCCTCATACTGGCGGAGTTCGACTATAATAAAGAGCCGATGGAAAGCTTCCCCTTCAACCAGGCGGAAGAACGCTACAGTATGTATGCGCTTAAAGCCTACGCCTTGCCCAAAATATATTGGCACGGAATGCTACGCGGTCGGGAATTTTAACCCTTGATTCCCATCCTTGATAATTTTGCTTTCGTAAAATGATACAAATGGTAGGTGCTTCTAAAATGGGAAGTATCTACCATTTTTCGTATTATGCATTAGTAAATTACAAAACTGCAACCGATGAGTGTAACATTTGGCATCCTGGCGGAGCACAATGACAAGCGCGTAGCACTGGTTCCCAAAAACGTAGAAAAACTGGTTGGACTAGGCGCCAAAGTCCTGACAGAAAACGCTGCTGGGCAAAATGCAGGCTTCTCAGATGAAATGTATCAACAAGCAGGAGCTACCTGTATAGCGGAAGCGGAAGTAATCGCTAAGGCAGATATTCTACTCAGTATTTACCCTCCTGTACGGGAACGTTTAGCTGGCTTCCCTGCCGGAAAAATTCTCGTCAGTCAATTTCGTCCCTACTTTGATAAAGAGGTCGTCAGCTTTTTGCAAGCGCATAAATTGCAGGCGTTCAGCCTCGATATGATCCCACGGAGTACCCTGGCTCAAAGGATGGATGTACTGTCCTCAATGGCTTCTATTGCTGGCTACCAGGCGGTACTGGCGGCAGCCCAACTTCTGCCTCGTTTCTTTCCAATGATGATTACTGCTGCGGGAAGTATCAAGCCCGCTAAAGTATTAATCATTGGTGCTGGTGTAGCCGGCTTGCAAGCCATTGCTACCGCCAAACGGCTTGGCGCTATTGTTGAAGCTTTTGATGTTCGGGCAGCAGCAAAAGAAGAAGTTCAAAGCCTTGGAGCACGTTTTGTCGAAGTAGCCGGAGCACAAGATGATGCTGACGCGGGTGGCTACGCGGTAGAACAAACCGAAGAGTTTAAGAAAAAACAAGCAGCACTTATTCAGGAGCACGCTCGCCAAGCAGATGTAGTCATTACCACGGCTCAGATTCGAGGGCGAAAAGCCCCCGTACTTGTAGAAGCGGAAACGGTGGGTCAGATGCGGCCGGGATCGGTCATTATTGACTTGGCAGCCTCTACCGGCGGCAATTGCGCACTTACCCAGGACGAAAAGACCATCGTTCACGAAGGTGTTACCATTTTAGGTCACTCAGACTTGGCCAAAGAAATGCCTCAAAATGCCAGTGAACTCTTCAGTAATAACCTTTTCAACCTCTTGGAACTATTGATAAAAGAGGGCGAATTGTTCATTGATGAAAATAACGAAATCGTCAGCAGCACACTTATTACTAAGTAGCTCTACGAAAAAAAGATACCATAATCTAAGTAACGACGAATACTAAATCTTCCCTTTATGGATCAGCTTATTGCCTTTTTCAATGAGCATTTACTGATGCTCTATCTCCTTTTGTTTACCATTATTTTGGGCTTTGAGATCATTGCCAAAGTGCCTACCGTCTTGCATACCCCACTGATGTCGGGTGCGAATGCGATCAGTGGGGTGGTCATTATCGGGGGTATTCTACTGGTAAAGCAAGCTGCAGCAGACGACTGGCTGCTACTGGCGGGTGGCTCCATAGCCATCGTACTGGGAATGATCAACGTAGTGGGAGGTTTCGCCGTTACGGATCGGATGTTGGATATGTTTAAGAAAAAGAAAAGCTAGACCCATGTTAGGAGCAGTTATCAATTTAGCTTACTTGCTAGGCGCGCTGGCTTTTGTGCTGGGGCTGCGCCGTCTCAGTTCACCTGATACAGCAAAAAGAGGCAACCGCCTCGCCGCCATTGGAATGGGCATTGCCATCGTTGCAACCCTACTTACCCCTGGTGGCAATGGCACCCTCATTTGGATACTCGGAGCCATGCTCATCGGTGCCCTCATTGGTTGGCGCGCAGCTACAAAAGTGGAGATGACCGCCATGCCGCAGTTGGTTTCTATTTTTAATGGCCTTGGTGGTGCAAGTGCGGTAGTACTTGGCGGCCTGGAATTGTACAGAATCGTAGGCGGAGCGCAAAGTGTGTCCACTAACGAGATACTCATCCTGTTACTCACCTTATTTATTGGCGGAGTGGCTTTTACCGGTAGTATATTGGCTTACCTCAAACTAGATGGCAAAGTGTGGGATGAAACAATCACCTTGCCCCGTCACAGTCTCATCAACGGCATCTTTTTGCTGGGGCTGGTCGCATTCATGGCCTACCTCTGCCTATTTCCTACGCAACTGACCACCGGGGTACTTGTCCTTTTTACAGTATTGACACTCATTTATGGCTTATCTTTTGTGGCCCCTATCGGTGGAGCAGATATGCCCGTGGTGATCTCTTTACTTAATTCCTTTACCGGACTTTCTGCTGCTGCTGCTGGGCTCATTTATGGAAATCAGATCATGCTGGTGGGCGGTATCCTGGTAGGCGCATCCGGTACCATCCTTACGGTATTGATGTGTAATGCCATGAATCGCTCCTTATTTAATGTCCTCATCGGCGGTTTTAGTGCCAGCGGAGGAGCCAGCAAAACCACTAGTGGCGATCAAAGTGTGATAGAAGTGGCACTTTCTGACTTGGCCATACATATGTACTACTCACAAAAAGTAATGGTTGTTCCTGGTTACGGTTTGGCGGTAGCTCAAGCCCAGAAAGCCTGTAAAGAGCTTGATGAATTATTGGAAGCCAACCAGGTAGAAGTAAAGTACGCCATTCACCCGGTAGCAGGCCGGATGCCAGGACACATGAACGTACTCTTGGCAGAAGTAGATATCCCCTACAATAAACTGTTAGACCTGGACGAAGCCAACGCCGAATTTAAAGATACCGACGTCGTCATCATCGTTGGTGCCAACGACGTAGTCAACCCCTCTGCCGAAGACGATCCAGGAAGTTCTATTTACGGTATGCCCGTCCTACAAGTTTGGAACGCCAAGCAGGTCATTGTACTCAAACGGAGTATGCGCCCAGGCTATGCAGGCATTCAAAATCCACTTTTCTTCCACGAAAAAACGAAAATGCTTTTTGGCGATGCCAAAGACTCATTGCAGAAATTAGTGACTGAAGTGAAAAATCAGTAGTTGAAATTGAGCTCGCTGATTATTGGAGTGTGTTCAAAATTGTGTGCCTCGCGTAGCGCGGCCAGAGTCTACAGCGTTTCTTTTATGGTTATCAAATATCCAAACTAAAGTATTTCAGCAGACCTCGGCAGGGGTTAAATATTAGTAAACTTAATAAGAATTAAAGTTTATGGCCTTGACAGAGGTTAACTTTTAGAAGCCAGCATTTAGTGTTCTGATCTATGCTATTGCTCTTTGATATGTGACAGGAGGAATTTTTCAGCTTTCTCATTTCCTTTCCAAAGACTCGATCGAAGCATAGCAATAACGATCATCTCTACGGCCAGCTTCAAACTTTTTGCCTCTCCTACTATCATGGCATCCTCCCACGGAGGATTATCTTCTTGTGGCATAACATACCTTATGACGTACCCTACTTGATATCCATAAGCCGAGACAGATACTCCTACTTGATCATGCGTATAACTCCCTGAAACAATTTGCAAGTTTGCGTGAGAAGTAAAGGCATAAACAGCTATATTTTTGAATAAGATGTCCAGTTCAACAATCAAGCCTAGCATATCTTTTGCTCTGCTTGAAAGGGTTGAACTTTCATTTTCTAGTAGCTTTTCATAGAATTCGACCAAGGTATTATGGGACTGATCGATGCATCTAGTCAATGGCATATAACATGTCTTTTATTAACAAGCTACTTCTCCATCTTTGGGATGAGGGAAAAGCCCAGACTCATCTTCGTGAGTGCGAGTAGTCAGACACTGAAAATCTTTCTCGATTAGAATGCGGACAGTATCCTCATTTTGCAAATTATTGGTAGCTGAAATACCGACAACATCACTATTGGCCCAAGTTGCTAACTGTGTGGCAGGAATCGTCACCGTAATCCCGTCCTGATCATAACGAAGCATTACTTCTTTTGCATCATCAGAAGGAACTATACGATAATGTAAGGCATTGCTTGTAGGAAAATGAATGGCAGCAAGTACCTCTTGTGATGCGGCCAATTGCGCTACTTCTGCTTGGGATAAGCGGAGGCGCAGAGAATTGTCCAAAATACGCAGCTTCATAGGTTACAGCGAGGTTTGAATTAGATAGCTCTTGCTAAGACTAAGGTATTGATAATTGGAATTGGTGAAAGGGCAATTCGATCCCTACATATTACACTGACAGTTCTCCAGGCATTCAATAATGAGGGAAACATCGCGCTCTTTGAGGGAATACAAAATACTACGGCCATCACGACGGGAAGAGAGAATCCCTTTGAGCTTCATATTTTGTAAATGATGGGAGGTCAACGACTGTTCGCTACTCAGCATTTTACAGATATCCGAAACAGAAAGCTCGGGATACTGCTCAAGGATATGTACAATACCCAAGCGCAGTGGATGTGCCACAACTTTAAGGATAAAAGCTATTCGCTCTAATTTTTCCGCCTCTTCACTATTCAGAATATTTGCTTCAACTGCCATACTTGTAAATATAAGATAATAAATTCATAACAGGAAGCTGACTGAAATAGTTGACCTGATAAAAACATACTATCCTTTTTGAACACTTACGGGCACACCACTAAAGGCAGCATTACCACTCAGCTCGTCCACAAACCCCGGTAGGGTTAGGTCGTTGATACTCACGCCGGGATGAGCTTGTGCCACTTTCATTTTCACACCTGAGCGGGCGTGCCCCCAACCGTGTGGGATGCTTACTACGCCGGGCATCATTTCCTTTTTTATTTCCGCTTTAATATCGATGGCTCCGGCCATTGATTTCACCATAACCAACTGGCCCTCTTTGATACCATATTTCCCGGCATCTTCTGGATGAATCAACAGGGTGCACCGTTCTCCTCCTTTGACCAGGCGCTCACTGTTGTGCATCCAGGAATTATTGCTACGCAATTGGCGGCGACCTATCAAGAGTAGTGGAAATTTATCGTTTACGGAAGTACTTGTAGCTAGCTTTTTGGCAATACGTTCCAAATCTTCCAACAAGGCCTTGGGGGCAAGGTCAATCTTTTGATCCTCCGTGAAAAGTCTTTCTGGCAGCACTGGTTGTAGTGGGCCCAAATCTACCCCACTAGGTTGGTCTTTCAACTGTTGCAAGGACAAGCCCGTTTTCCCGTAAGCCCCCGTCTGGAGGGCAAAATCTACCATCTGCTCTGGCTTCTCCGCCAGGGGTTGATAATCGCCGTGACGTAGTCGACGGGCCAATTCCTGAAAAATTTCGTAGTCGTGGCGTTGCTCTGGTGTTTTTTCAAAGCAGGCTTCTGAAAACTTAGCCGTATTGCGTACCGCCAGGGTTTGGAAAGAAACATCGTAGTTTGACGTTTCTAGCCCGCTTGTAGGCGGTAAGATAATATTCGCGTGCTTTGTGGTTTCATTGATGTAAATATCAACGGATACCATAAAGTCCAAAGCAGCCAGCGCTTTGTCCAGGCTTTGCCCATTCGGGGTTGATAAAACCGGGTTACCAGCGGAAGTGACGAAGGCTTTGATTTGCCCCGCGCCCGGCGTGGTCATCTCTTCGATCATGGCGGCCACGGGCAGCTCGCCAAAACGTTCGGGGTAGCCACTCACCCGACTCCGCCAGCGATCGATATTTCCTTTACGGTTGGGCAGTACCGTATCCATCGCCGGGCTGGTAAACATGGCGCCACCTGCTTTGTCAAAATTCCCCGTAAGGAGATTCAACAGGTTGACCAACCAAATACACAGCGCACCGAATTCCTGGGTAGAGACGCCCATCCGGCCATAACACACGGCACTTTCTGCCTGCACAAACTCCCCAGTGATTCGCTCAATATTTTCGGCTGAAATTCCCGTCAGCTCCTCCACTGCTGTGGGCGTAAACTTTTTCACCGCCGCTGCTAGCTCTGCCAGGTTTTTCGAATGCGCCTCCAAATGCCCTAATGTCACCCACTCCTTGGCGAATAAAGTCTGCACCATCGCCAATAACAACAATGCATCGGTACCGGGGCGAATGAAGTGATGCTCATCCGCTTTGGTAGCCGTTTCGCTATAGCGAGGATCAATCACAATGACCTTCCCCCGCTCCTGAATAGCCCGCATTTTCTTGCCAAAGCCCGGAGCGGTCATCAAACTGCCATTAGAAACCAACGGATTGGCACCAAGGATCAGCATAAAACTGGTACGATCTACATCGGCTACCGGCAGAAAAAAGTAATGCCCAAACATCCAGTATGCAACCAAGTGATGCGGCAGCTGGTCGGCAGAAGTTGCAGAAAAAGTATTGGGTGTTTTGATACTACGGATAAAATCTGGCAAATAGAGCGCCGAACCGTAATTATGAATATTAGGGTTACCCAAATAGATACCGATGGCCGAGCGGCCGTAGTCTTTTTCTACTTTTTGCAACCCTGTTACAACTGCTGTGTACGCCTCTTCCCAACTGATCTCTTCCCAGCCATCATCGGTGCGGCGTACCGGTTTTTTGAGACGATCAGGGTCTTCATAAAGATCTTGTAAAGCCACCGCTTTAGGGCAAATATGCCCTCGGCTCAGGGGGTCGTCTTTATCTCCTCGGATAGAGATAACTTTATCATTTTCTACCTCAATGACCAACCCGCAAATTGCTTCACAAAGATTACAAGCACGGTGGTGGGTACGGGTCGACATAAGGCTCCAAATTGATGAGCAGCTAAATTAAGGAAAAATAGTTGGTATCCTCTAGAGGATACAGGGGGCTTCGGGACAAGATTCCTCTCTTCGGCTATCTAATTTAGACAAGTCTAAAGCCTGTCAAAAAAGCAGTAAGCAGAGGCATCGAACCTCACTCCCACAGGAGCGCACAGATTAGCAGTCTGGCATAAGCAGCCAAGCTTATATTACTTACTATAAACGGGAGATATTAACACAACATGCTCCCTTAGACACTAGCACGTTCGGCAGGATTCGAACCTACAAATCACAGTTTTGGAGACTGCTTACCACGCCCATGGGCGAACGTAAATCAGCGCGACGGGAATCGAACCCGCAAATTATTACTAATACCTGAGTCACAATCAGGCGGGGCTAACCAATATCCCCTTCACGCTTGGTAATAAAGTAAGGGGAGTCGTCACAAAGTGCCCCCTCACGCTACTTCCTAATTTTGTACGGGCAGTGGGACTCGAACCCACAAACATTAGAGTTTAAGCCTAATGGCGTTTCCAGTTAGCCTACACCCGTATGAAGTACCTATCCAGGGACTCGAACCCCGATCCTACTGATCCTAAATCAGCACGCTCTTCCATTTGGCGTAGATAGGCAAATAAGCTGTATTGTTTAAACTACTAAAGCTCCTTGCAACAGTGTATTGCAAGGAGCTTTAGTAGAAAGATATGACTATCAGTACTTACATCACGACCCTTGCTTCTTGCGAATGCAACCAGTTGTAACTGCTGAGATGTAAATTATTATTAATCATTCTTTTATCGAATTATTTAAGCGCGTGTTTAGGTTTGTAAATTCGCATGAATGCGTGTATGTATTTATACGAACACCCCTAAATACAAGTGCTACGCACAAAAAGTTCCTGACCATTGGTTTTCCTGATCCACTATTTATTCAACACTCTGAATTGGTGGCATCTCCACTAGTCCTGATGCGCGTAAGGCGGCGCCTGAAGCTCGGCGCATCCCGATCCATCGGGAGAGCAGGACAAGGGGTAGCAGTGGTACCGAAGGTAAGAACGTATGACCCGGTGCCGTAGTGGCGGTTGCACAGCAACGCTACTA
Organism: Lewinella sp.; assembly: GCF_050633125.1. Classification (NCBI taxonomy): domain Bacteria; kingdom Pseudomonadati; phylum Bacteroidota; class Saprospiria; order Saprospirales; family Lewinellaceae; genus Lewinella; species Lewinella sp. Next base: position 67,924 of record NZ_JBOEFX010000008.1, on the reverse strand, counting down.
CCGGCATGGCCCCAAAAAAGGACCCAATTCCCTCTTAATATAAGATTTCAGGCTCAAATACCATCACCTATCCTTTTAAGGTTTTATCTTTAGTTATTAACCAGTACGCTCCCCCTTATGGCTTTCAAAAAAATATTTCTGCTCTCCCTTCCTGTTTTGCTGATGAGTTCGCTTTCTGCACAAGAATTGGTTTTCAACGCTTACTTGGGTGATGACCATATCGGCACCATGACCGTCACGCGCACCGAGACGGCCAGTGGCGTTGTTTACACCTCGGTCACAGATATTACAGTCACCTATATCCTTTCTATGGACCTTGACCTTAGCTACTCGGCCCATTATGTAGACGGGCAACTGACCAAAACAAGCTTTAAGTATCAGCGCAACCACAAAACCAAAGAGTACAGCTACGGCCAAGTAAAAGGAAGTACTTTCTCTACCTATTTCGATGATCGTACGGAGCACGTTTTAATCAAAAATATCAACCAGACCCTTACGGCCTCCTATTTTGCAGAACCTACTCAATTGAATGAAGTATTTTCAGAACGCTGGGGGGTAAATATCTCTTTAGTTTCGCTGGGAAACAGCAAGTACAAAATTACCCTTCCTGATGGCAAAGAAAGCTACATGACTTACGCGAATGGTCTATGCCGAGAGTCTCGCATTGTATCTGGCTGGGGAGATATTGTGTTTCGGCGGTAAGCCTAAGACCTCATTGCATTATCCTATAAATAAGCGGGGCTAGGAATTTCTGATTCCTAGCCCCGCTGTATTGCTTGCGCCTTTCCGCGCAAATGAAGTAGCGTTTACTTATTCACCGTAATCGGCAAACGCGCCATGGTATTTTCCCAACCTACAACCAGGTCGATTTGGTTGTCACCCTTTTCTACGAAAGTCATAGAAAGTGCTTCGAGTGTGCTAGGTGTTTTCTCGGTCTTGGCCACTACTTTCAGGACATTGTCTTCGTCGTTGTGGTTAGCATTGCCCCAAGATTGTACATTCTTATGAATGATAAACTCCCAGTTGTCTTTATTCACGGTTGCAAACAAGCCGTAAGTACCTGCTTTAACTTCGGTACCAGCGATGGTCACATCGTAAAAGAAGGTAATCAGCGTCGTTTCGTTTGCACCTACACGCCATACTTCACCGAATTTCAGCAGATCACCGAAAATCGTACGGCCTTTCATTTGCGGACGGCTGTATACCACCCGTACTTGTGGCTCGTTGGCCTCAAGTTCAGCTTCTTCTACGTAGTTACGTAGGCGCGACATGTTGGGGTACTGTACCAAATCCATTGGGCTAGCATCATCACCCGCCAAGCTTGGAGGGTTGAAATTGATCGGCAATGAAGCGCGGGTTTGATCCCATTCAAAAACCATGTTCGCATTCTCATCATCAACCTTCTGGAAGCCAATTGTAAAGCTTTCTCTTACCTCAGATACGGTAGTTGTGGGTACAACAACGGATGCGATATCTTGGCTCAAATCACGGTTTGCCGTTCCGCCGATAAAGCGCTCGGTAGAAATCTTGATGATCCACTGATCAGCGTAAACCTGTGCAAACATGGTGTAATTACCAGCAGGCACCGTGGTGTTGCCAATCATTACAGGCCGGAAGAACGTTACCTCAGTAGCTTCATTAGCCCCCAAGCGCCAATCCTGGCCGTAAGGAACAAGGCCACCAAAGATGGCGCGATCTTTCTTAGCAGGGCGGCAGTACAATACTTTAACCAACTGCGTACGATCTGCATCATCCTCACCGAGGTAATTCTGGAACGCCGCTCTGCGAGGGTAATGCGCTGCATCCATAGGACTCTTGTCCATTTCAGCAAATTTAAGCTCTTGGGCCTGAGCCGAACCAAACATGCCTACCATTAGGCAAACTAAAAGAAGGGTATTAAATTTCATTTCTTTAGAATGGATTTAGGGTATTTCCTGAAAAGGAATACCGGAAATTAAAATCGCCGCAAAAATAGGGAAAAATGGTGGCTAAACTGTCCGCTGCGCTCTACTTAGCATCGAATACGCCAGGAAGTGCTGTGGGTTACTGGTTTGATGGTTGTTTGTTGTTTGTTGATGGTTGATTGAAAAAAACTGACCTTCCTCTTCCGCCCCACCGGTTTCAGCTTTACGCAGCAATTATTCTCTTAACTAATGATTACCCTTTCCGGGCCAAAGTTATTAACAACTGCTTGGGAACAATAACCAATGTTTAAATCGTTACAACTAAAGCTTTCCACATTGCATCTAAATTTAATTAACCAAATCCTATTATAATGAAAACTAATTTTTCTATTCCGGCTCTCGTCGTTGCGCTTCTCTTTTGCTGCCTCTCTTTTGGCCTTCAGGCGCAAGACAGACCAACTGAAGGTATTTCTCCTGTACCTGTCGAAGAAGTAATCGCTCCTCCTGTTGGGCCTACCACCGAAATCAGCTTTACTGAAACTACTTTTGATTTTGGGACGATTGAAGAAGGTACCGTAGTTACGCACGTTTTCACGTTTACCAATGCAGGAAACGAGCCCCTGATTCTAACCGATGTTAAAGGAAGTTGTGGTTGTACCGTACCCCAATGGCCCCGCGAGCCACTTGCTCCAGGCGAAACTGCCTCAATTACTGTAGAGTTTAACTCTAAAGCCAAAAGCGGCAAACGCAACCAAAGGGTCACAATTACTTCCAATACCGATCCTCCCCAAAGATTCATCTACCTCACTGGCGAAATTGCCCCTAAATCAGAACTTGATTTTACCATTTCTCCGCTTACCGACGACGAAGCTGTAAAAGAAATCTTGGTCGAGGAGGCTCCTGAAGTAGCGCCTATTGATCCTGATTGCTTTGCAATCTACCCCAACCCTACCGCCGAACTGCTCCGCCTCGACATGGAAGGAAACCTCGGCAACGCTGCCACCATCAGTATCTTGTCCAAGACAGGCCAGCTCATGGCAGAGCGTAAAATCGACCGTATAGAAGGGACCATCGAATTCCAGGTAGGCCACTACCCTGCCGGCTTGTATATCGCCCACGTACAGATTGAAGGCAAGCAAATGCAGCCTCGTTGCTTTGTGGTGGTAGATTAATACACGCTAAAGAGATACGGGCCACTGCGTGTCCCTTAAGTAGAGGGTAGAGAGACAAAGTAATCAATATCTCTCTACTCTCTACCAAAAGTGGCGATAGAATCGTCACGCATGCTTCTACTACTCCCCCCAAAGTTCAGCAGCGGTATAAGGGCCGCCTTCTACTTCCCAAAATTTCCCATCGACATAACGACGATCACGGTTGATCGCTTCAATTTGAGTCATCTCGTCGGTGGTTAACAGGAGGTCAGCAGCGGCGAGGTTTTCCTTCAATCGTTTTGGATTCACAGATTTCGGAATAACCGAAATACCGCGATGGATCGACCAGCTTATTAGTATTTGAGCTGGGCTCGCCTTTTTCTTCTCCGCCATTGCAATGATCTCGGCATCCTCCAACAAAATGGGTTCATCCTCCGCTTTCATACCCGCTGGCCGGTCAGATGACCCTAGCGGCGAGTAAGCCGTGAGATGGATGCCCTTGCTTTTGCAAAACGCTACCAAATTGGGTTGTTGCAGGTAAGGGTGCAGCTCTATCTGGTTCATTTCGGGAACGACAGTGCCTCCTTCGATCAATTCGGTCAGCTGCTTGGCATTGAAGTTACTGACGCCAATGTGGCGGGCCAGGCCCTGTTCTTTGGCTTGTTCCATACCCTTCCAGGTGTTAGTCAGTGGCACCTCTTCCAGTGTACGAAAATCTGCAGCAACACGGGCTCCAGGCTTATCTGTTTGGTTGGCAACAGGCCAATGGATCAGGTATAAATCCAGATAATCTAGCCCCAGGTCAGAGAGGGTCTTTTTCAGTGCAGGGAGTACGTTTTCCTCTCCGTGGGCATTGTTCCAGAGTTTGGAGGTAATCCATAATTCTTGACGGGAAACAATGCCTTCGTCTATCGCCTCCTCAATGGCTTTGCCTACCCCTTCTTCATTGCCGTAAACAGCAGCACAATCGATATGGCGATACCCGATCCGGATGGCTTCTTTTACAGCAATATATACTTCATTGGGTGTCGATTTCCAGGTGCCAAGCCCCAGGATGGGCATTTCGTCTTCGTTGTCGAAGGTCAGGTATTTCATGTTGATTGTTGTTTTTGATGAGAACAAGAAGAGAAGATATTAAGTTTGCAGTGCTACATCTTACAACAAAAGAAAAGGGCCACCCCCCTCACGGAAGACGGCACCCTCTCTTCCTATTTAAAGGAATCATCTGGTAAAAAGGGGGAAACAAGGATACTATTCACAATCAACATCACGCTGGCTGGTATCCCAGCAGTGCCATTCATTGTCATTGAAACGTTGGGGATGCCTAACCTGACCATTGCCAGCAGGCTCACTCCATCTGATTTCCAAAAAATTATTGGGAGGCCCCTGCACATCAAAGGCACGATTGAATTCAGCAGCATTATCCACGCGATATTCCAGGTACTGACCATTAGCTGGGTCGGTAGGGATAACGTTCGTAAAACGGAGTGTGCCGTCTTCGGGCAACAAACCGTCCTGATAATCCATACGCAGGTAAGGCTCCGGATTGGCCGGGTTTCTGTTAAGAATAAATGAACCTTCGGTATTGCCTGAGGCCGTTACACCGGTGTACCAGACAAAATCGGAAAAGCCACCTACCTGGGATACCGTCATGGTCCACGCTACTTCTTGGGTATTGTTGATGTATTGCCCGGTAAGGGAGACGTCGTAGAAGTGCCCGCCTAAATTTTGAGGGGCATGATACTGGTAGACCCACTGGAAAGTCAAGTTACCGATATAGGTAGCTTCTGCGTTAAACGCGTGGGCAAATGCCGTGGTTGGCACGACCATATTAAGATAAACAACGGTGTTCCACCCCACCAAACTGAGGGCAGCGTGAGCCCAGTTCCAGTAGGTCACCCCACCCGTTTGGTTCGTCGTATCGGTATCCGTTTCTCTGACCTCAGAGATAGGCATCGTAAACATGTCTGCTGGCGGAAGTTCGGGTGCGACCAGGTTTTGGATTTCTTCCTCCTGTGGTTCTTTTTCACAAGATTGTGTAAAAACTAAAACCGTAGCCAGGGCAAAAAACAGCATTAAATTTTTCATAATTGGTATTTAAGGTTTTGACGTTTTATTTGCGTCTTACACCCTTAATACCCTGGCCAATTATTTTACCCTTAGTCGGAAATTGCTTTTTTTGAAAAAAACTTTAGACAGCTTCAAAAATTACTCTGCAATAACCGTCTGCCTTAAAACCGAACAGGTACTAAAAAAACCCAGACCACCATTGCTGATGTTTGTTGGTGGATTTTCCGAAGTGCTGTAAAAAAAGCTACTGTTCCAGTCGGTTTCAATCGCCCGGCCGCGTAAATAAACCGCAAACTCATCGTTCAAACCATATTTAAGAACACTCACCTTACTGCCTTTGGGAAAACCAATCACTTCCCGTGAGGGTAAAACGAATTGACTGACATGTACCTCACTAAAGGTGTAGAAAAACAACTTGGCCTGATTAGGCTCAACAGGGCTAAGGTGTGTCCAATCCAGCGTTATTTCATACATCGACTGCTGACCAACTGTGTAGGGAGGAATAAAATCTGCGAGCCGAAGGCTATCCGTACCTTGAAAAGGCAAAAAGGCAATCGGTGGGATCGGCGTAACACTGGCCAATTCGCTGCTAGCCTCATACGAGGTACCTTCCCAATTGACCCTTAGATTATAAACCAGATGATCAACAACAGCAAAAGAAACCTGGCTACGATACAACCCTGGTGTGAGTAGATCTGTAGCAAAAGGATAAACCACGCCGTTGGCTTCAACGGATACGATAGCATTCTCCACAGGAGACGGTACGCCGTTGAGTTCTGTATAACTTTGGGACAAGCGGATTTCCTGAATAGTATCCTCATTGGTCAATATAGCATCAACGACTAGCCTGGGTTCCGCCAGCGTGCTCAATTCCCAATCCCTGGATTTTTCGCAAGACCCTAATAGCACGAGGAAGCAAAATAAGCTTACCCCATATTTCTTTAAAAAGCCCATAAGCTATAATTTGAATTTGTAGGTGAGTGATGGAAAGAAACGCACCAAATCTATCTGACTAGGGCTAAGCTGCTGATCAGACAGCACATTCGCTCCTATCTTCGGCCCGTAACCGTCTTGCAAGAGTTTGTTGAACTTCACGGCAAAGACATTTTTGTGTGCCAGGGCATTATAGATTGAAAAGACCAAGCTGTGCTGGTATTTATTGTCGGGTTTCCGATTCAGCGTAAATTGCCAAGAGACATCTAAACGGTGATAGGTCGGCAAACGATCATTGTTGCGTTCTCCGTAGATCGGTACCTTTTGCTCATGAAAGGTATAAAAGCCGGTTGGGGAAGTAAACGTGGAACCACTCTGAGATATCCAATTGGCTGTAAAAAGTATTCGCTTCTTGAGTTGGTAATTCAAAACAAGGGAAAAATCGTGGGGGCGATCCTGAAAAGCCCGGTAGGTTAATCCATCGTTGATGCCTTCTGTTTCGCGGAACACCCTGGAATAGGTATAGCTGATCCAGCCATTGAGGCGGCCAAAATCTCGTTTCACCAAAAGCTCCAGACCGTAGGACTGCGCAGTACCAAAACGCAACTCTCCCTCTAATAAGGGATTGAGATAAGGCGTGGAGTATGGTTCGTAATCAATCTGGTTTCTGAATTTCTTGTAGTAAGCCGCTGCGCTGATTTCCATGTTGGCTATTGGGAAATATTTAAGATAATTGATTGCCCACTGGGAGGCAAACTGAGGCTCAATATTGGGGCTAGCTGGCAACCATACCTCAAAGGCAGTGAACGGAGAAATGGTATTGGAAATCAGTTGCAAATACTGGTGGTAAGTACCAAAACTTAACTTTAATTGTGAAGTACTGTCGAGGCTGTACTGCAAGCTCAGACGGGGATCTGCATTGACAAAAGAATTGTAAATACCTGCTGTTACATTGATGGTGTCGTTTACATTGTAGTTTTCATCAAAACCAAAGTAGGTTTTAGGGCCAAGGTTGCTCCATATCGTCACGCGGGCTCCCGTGTTGAGTTTCAACCTATCAGTCAAGCGGTGGCTCGCCTGGTAGTAGAAAGCTGTTTTTCGGGAATAGTTGTTCGTAATTTCAGGTAGGAGGTCTACTGTAGGATCAAAACTTATACTGCCAGGATTATTAAAATAAGCCTGCATTTCCAAACCGAAATTAGCGATGCTATTAGTGTTGCTATAGTAAGTAAAGTCTGTTTTGAAACTGAACATACTGAGCTGTGATTGCCAGTAATTGGGAGGAATCTGAAGTTTGTACGCATAATTCCCTGTGTAGAAAGTCGTGTTGGCAAATAAGCGGGAACTAAAGATATGATTCCAACGGAAGGTGCTCGCCAAATTACCCCAACGCACCCCAGACACTGGGCCTGCTCTGTTTTCGAAAACGTCGCCACTCTGGATAAGCGTAAAAAACAAGCGGTTATTTTGGTTGACCTTGTAGTTCCATTTGAATTGAAAATCCTGAAAATACAGATCAATATTTTCGGCATTATTTTTATAAAGCCATTCATAGTTTGAACGGCGAAGGGATAAAAAAATCGAACTCCGTTCCTTCACCAGCGGCGCTTCTAAAGACAGGCGGTTGACAAAAGAATTTAGAGCTCCACTGAATCCCCCTTTTTTCAAGTTTCCGTCTTTGGTACGGATACTGACGATAGCTGATAGACGATCCCCCATCGAAGCGGGCACATCACTTTTGTAGACCTGGATATCTTTCGTAAAATCCGGGATAACCAGCGAATAGAAACCCAGCATGTGAGATGGGTTGAAGATGGGCGCATCATCAATAATAACCAGATTTTGATCGCGTTCACCACCTCTGGTATAGAAGAAGGAAGACCCATCACTGTGCATTTTGATCCCCGGCAACGTTTGCAGCCCTTTGACCAAGCCCGACTCACCAGCAAACTCTGGCAGGTTGTTTAACTCCTCAGAGCGGAGAGATAGCCTGCCCAGCTGTTTCTTGTTTTGGATATCCTCTAGCGGAGGGTGAACGATAACTGCGGGCAAGCCGATTGCCGCAGGTGGTAACAACAGGTTCTTTTTGAGATTTTGATCCAGCGTGACCTTGGTTTGGGTATCCTGGTAGCCGAGGTAGGAACTCTTGATCGTGTACTCCCCTTCTTCGAGCGTGAGGGCGTAATAGCCAAATTCATTGGTAAAAACACCACGCCCCGTCCCGTTGACGGATACCGTCGCACTGATCAAGTTTTCTCCAGATGACTGATCAGCGAGAAACCCACTCAAGGTAAAATACTTTGGTGGTTCGACCTTTTTCTCGAAGTTCAGAATAATTTGCCCTTCTACTATCGTGTAGACTACATGGATTTTTTCACTCAGCAAGTCCAAGGTTTCTTCCAGCGTAGCTTTTTTTACCTTAAAGGAGAGGACGCTGTCGCTATCTACTACCAATGAATTATAGGTAAAGTCGGCACCAGATTGGCGAGTGATTTCCGCTAAGAGGTCACCTACTTTGATCGCATTCTCGCGAATGGTAATGACAGAGAAATTAGCCGACCCTTGACTAAAAAGGGGCGAATTTACCACCAGTAAAACAATGATAAAAAGGGTGCTTCGCATAAGCCTAGGGATAAAGGTTAATAGTGTTTTGGTCTTTTGATTTCTAATACTGGAGAGTGCTCAAAATAGTTCGTATCGCGCAGAGACGCGGAGACGCAGAGGTTTTTTATTAACTGGTAAAGTAGACATTTCGACGACTTTAGTTAAACACAGTTAAATGGACGCGCGCCCTACTGGTTTTACCCAGCTCAGGCCGACGAAGTCGCCTCCCACCGCTCCAAAGCACCACCACCGTGATTCCGATCTTATCGGAAGAACACCACCCACCAAGCGTGAAAACGAACGCCAGAATTCAGAACTCCATACATTCAAGTATCCCCATTAATCCCGACTACAGCTTCCCGTCAAAACAACCTCATCGCCCTGCTGCACGGATTGTATGCCAAAAGACGACTCCAGGATCGTTAGTACTGCTGCCAAAGACTTGTTTTTGAAGGTTGATGTTATCGAACAAGCCCTCAGCGCTTCGTCTGCAATCTTAATATTGGTATTAAATTGCCTGCTTAGCGCAAAAACAGCCGTTTCTAATGGCGTGTCTTTAAATACCAATTCGCCAGATTTCAAGGCCAGGTAATTTTCGTCCTGATTGATTTGTTTAAGCAGCTGGTTTTCATCCTTCTGAAAAACGGCCTGCTCATCTTTATTGAGGATCACTTCCTGACCTCCTGACCGAACAGCGACGCTCCCCGACTGCACAATGACTTGTATTGCTGATTGATTTACCCGACTATCCACATAAAAAGAGGTGCCTAAAACCTCAATTTCTACGTTTTGGGTTTCGATCACAAAAGGAGCCGTTTCGTCTCTGGCAACATCAAAGAAAGCATCCCCCGTCAGCTGAACCTCCCGTTCTCCGTTTTCATTTTTTGGTAAAAAACGGATTGAAGATGATTTATTCAAAGTGACACGACTGCCATCCGACAGATCGTAGGGCATCGTGACGGTTGTTGTTGCTGCAAAAAACGGTTGCGGGGTTTGAAAATGACGATAGACCAGTGCAGCACTTACGATGAGTACGACCACTGTTGCCGCTATTTTCAGCCAACGGTTACTACTTCGGTGGGCGGGTAGTTTTCGTACTTTTGCTGTAGGAAAGAGTTCCTCCGAAGTACGTTGCCAGATGGCTTCCACCTGCGTATCCTGCGGCTCCTGCATCCCACTCAGCATCCAGGCTTTCTTAAAGGCAATGAACTGCTTTTTGTTGGCAGGATCGGCCAGCACCCACTGCTCGAGTTCCTTTTGCTCGGCAGCATCAGTGTTTCCGCTCAAATACCGGGAGATGAGATTGGAATAGTAATCGTGCTGGTCTTTTTGTTCCATGTCAATTTAAATACACCTGAGGGCACGAATACCCTTAGCTGCGGGTTGAATTTATTTCAGATTTTCTATTAATATTAAAAATAAGAGGAAATAATCCTGCAAACGTTCTCGCAGATGTTTCATGGCTTTGCTCATGTGGGCCTCTACTGTTTTTTGAGAAACCGCCAGTTCTTCGGCTATTTCCCGATACTTCATCGCCTGAAAGCGACTCATCTCAAATACCTGACGGCACTTTGGGGGGAGTTCACTCAGGGCTTCCTCTATGCGTTCTTGCAATTCTTTTTCTGCAAAATGATCTTCTTCCCCGACCAGGTCAAAATCTCCGCAATCAAGGTCCAGGATTTGACTGCGGTATTTCTTATTATCCCTGATATAGTTGAGACAGCGATTCCTGACCGCCGTAAAGAGATAAGATTTTACGGATTGCTGAGGGTCAATATTCGCCCGATTTTCCCAAAGGCTGATAAAGACCTTCTGACAAATTTCCTGCGCGGTATCCATTCCCTCCACGTACTGCAAAGCATAATTACACAAGTAATTAAAATGTGACCGAAACAATAGCTCAAATTGTTCCTGGTCAAAGGATGGGTATGTATTGAAAGGTGGCATTTGCACGGCTAAGGTAAAAAAGGAAAGCTATATCCGGCATTAAGAAACTTGGCAAAAAAGCCCCAAAGTGATATTTAGAAGGTTATTACGGCCTGAACGGAGAAAGCTGGAATCACGCTATTAAGCAATTGTAAATACAGTAAAGCCAAAAAATAGGTTATTTTTACAGCTATATGGTTCCTTCTTCTACAATAGCAAAACTGGTTGTCCAACATGAGCTCTTCCGCGGTTTCCCGCAGGAGGTAATAAACTTGGTGATTAACCAGAGTAAGATTAGGCAATTGCGCGCTGGTGAAACCCTTATCCATTCCGGCACCACCAATCACTCCCTTTTCTTGGTGCTCGACGGAGAACTCAAGGTGATCATACAAAAAGCAAATACCCAGGTAGCTATCCCTATTAAGCCCGGCCAGTGCCTCGGGGAAATGTCTCTGGTAGAAGAACGCCCCACCTCGGCCACAGCAGTTTGCCATCTCGACAGCCAGGTATTGGTCATTTCTGAAGACGTTTTCTGGACCCATTTGGCCATAAGCCGACAAGGCGTGAAGAACCTGATGGGAATAATGGCACAACGCCTGCACCGAAACAATCAGGCATTAATCAAAAAAATCGAGGAGCAACTGAAGTACCAGCAGTTGGAAAAAGACCTCGAAACTGCCGGAAATATACAAGCGAATATCGTTCCCAACGGAGCCTGTCTCTTTCCTCAACGCTCCGAAATAGAGGTATACGCCCACACGCAGCAAGCCCGTGCTGTAGGCGGCGACTTTTACGATGCGCTGGCCTTAGACCAAGATCGCATCTACCTCGCCATCGGAGATGCTACAGGAAAAGGAATGCCCGCGGCGCTATTCATGATGCGTGCTTTCACCTCACTTCGTTTTTTGGTAAGCAATTGTTCAGATTTATCAGAAGTACTGCCTGCGCTCAACAAAACCCTCCTGAAAAAGAATGACGACATGATGTTCGTCAGCCTTTGGGCCGGTATTCTCGACCTCAAGACGGGACAATTACAGTATGTCAACGGTGGACATCATCCACCGTTCTCAGCCTTGGGAGGTAGCTCATTCCAACCCTTAGAAGTACCCAACGGACCAATTGTCGGCGTCGTAGAGGAGGCCCAATTCGAAGTAGCCACCCTGCAAATAGCACCCGGCGATACCTTTTTTCTCTACACCGACGGATTACCGGAAGCCTATGATCGCAACCACACGGCTTTCGAAAACGAGCGCATCCAAGCATCTTTAAATAGCTTAAAGAATCCCACCATGCAATCTCTGGTGCGCGATTTAGAAACAGAGGTAGCCAATTTCGTCAATGGCGCTCCTACACACGATGATCTGACGATGCTGGCTTTTCGGTATATGGGTAATGAGGTTCAGATCGGAGATCGGAAATCAGAACGCGGAAGTAATGAGCTGGTGTAAGGGTGTAAAGCTTGCTGGTTTGTTTTGAACATTTCGAAATCATTTACGTAAATGTAGACATACAATTAGCATCCGCATGATTAGGTTATCCGGTATTATTTTTTCTTTATTTTTTCTTGCTTCACCTTCTAGTCTCTACAGTCAGAGTATGGATGTTGCTGCATTGCAACAGCAATTAAACTCCTCCCAGGGAAGAGAACGAGTGGATATCCTTAACACTTTAACGAGACAGTTAAAGTTTGAGCAGCCTGCACAGGCCAAAACTTACGCCGAAGATGCCTATTCCCTGAGCCAAGAACTTGCCTATTTCAAGGGGATCAGTACCAGTGCTGTTCACTTGGGAATATTTGAAAGAGACGCCAAAAACTACAACAAAGCCATCCGCATTGTCAATACTGGCCTGCAAGCAGCCCGCTCTGCAAACGATTATCCGGCGGCATTAGCTGGGCTGGAGGTACTCAAGACCATTTATCAACTCACCAACCGCTCTAGGAAGCTGGCCCAGGTCGAGGCCATGCATAAGCAGATTAAAACGAGAGTAGATTTACGCCAGACTTCCGACCAACTGGCCGAGCTCGAAAAAGTGATAGAGGTTAAAGATGATGAACTGAACCTATCGGAACAGGAAAGGCTACAAATCACTGCGGAGAAAGAAGCGGTGGTGGATGCATTGGCCCTTACCATCGAGGACAAACTCCGCAAAGAGGCCGAGTTAGCTCGGGTGGGCCAGGAAAGGGCTGAGTTGGAAAAAGAATCGCTCCAACTGGAAAAGGAGGCCGTAGAAACCGCCCTCCTCCTGCAAAAAGAACGAAACATACGCAACCTCGCCTTTGCTATGATGGGTGTCCTTTTGTTCTTAATTCTGGCTGGCTGGCAGCGGTATCGCTTCAAACGACAGCAAAATTTGGCCGAAATGGAGCGACAACGCGTAGCCCGACTGGAGGAAATTGACCGTTTAAAAGATCAGTTCCTCGCCAATACCTCTCACGAACTACGGACTCCCTTGAACGGAATTATCGGCATTGCCGAATGGCTCCAGGAAAAAAGAAAGGAGGTAAGCCCCGAGGTCATGAAAGACAACTTGGCCATGCTGATATCCGCCGGAAAACGACTCCACAAGCTGGTGAATGACATTATGGATTTTTCCAGGTTACGGAATGCTGAATTGCAGTTATTTCTAAAGCCTTTGGATATTCGTTCTCTCACGGAGATGGTGCTACGTATCAATCAGCCCGTTGCCAGGGGCAAAAAACTGAGCCTGATCAATAACATCCCTGCCGACCTCCCCTCTGTACTGGCCGACGAGGACCGCTTGCAACAAATCCTGCACAACCTGATCGGTAATGCTATCAAATTCACCAACGAGGGCAACATCACCGTTTCCGCCCAAGATGTGGGAGAGGTAATCAACATATCTGTCACGGATACAGGTATTGGTATTGCTTCCGAAAAACACGAAACTATTTTTGAGGCCTTCCAGCAAGAAGACGGCTCCACCGTACGGGAATTTGCGGGCACCGGCCTGGGCTTATCCATCACTAAACATCTAGTCGATCTCCACAAAGGTAAAATAGGGTTAGAATCAAAACTGGGAGAAGGGACAACCTTTTATTTTAGTTTACCTAAAACCGATAAAACCCCGATTTTGCCAACTCTAAAAGACGAGCCAGGTACTAATGAATTATTACCCCTCCTTGGCGAAAGCGAGCCAGCACCCACCAAAGTAGCTGCCCCCTCAGCGGCAGGACAAAAGATCAATATCCTGATCGTAGATGATGAACCGCTCAATCAGCACGTATTCAACAACCACCTGGACTCCAGCTATTACCAGATTACAACAGCCCTGAATGGAGCCGATGCGCTTAGAGCGATTGAAAGTGCGACTCGCTTCGACCTGGTGATTCTGGATGTTATGATGCCGAAGATGTCGGGCTATGAGGTGTGTGAGCAGATTCGAAAAAAACACCTCCCTTCCGAATTACCCATCATCATGGTCACCGCCAAAAATCTAGTCAAAGACCTGGTAGAGGGCTTAAATACAGGTGCCAACGATTACCTCGCCAAACCCTTCTCCAGACAGGAATTCCTCGCACGTATAAAAAATCTGCTCAACCTGCATACCCTCAATCAGGCCAGCAGCCGTTTTGTACCCAATGCCTTTTTGCAGACTTTGGGTAAAGAAAATATCACACAAGTACGTCTAGGCGATCTGGTCGAGCGGGAGGTCACCGTTTTCTTTGGTGATATCCGGGACTATACCTCCCTTTCGGAAAACATGACGCCGGAAGAAAATTTTAAATTTGTCAAGGCTTTCAATAGCCGGATGGGGCCTGTTATTGACCAAAATAATGGTTTTATCAACCAATACCTGGGAGATGCCATCATGGCCATCTTCAAACAAAGCCCACGGGACGCCTTGCAAGCAGCCATTGAATACCAACAAACGCTACAACGCTATAATAAAGAGCGACTAGCACGGCAGCGGCGGCCCATCTCCTCCGGCATTGGCCTCCACACCGGAAAGTTGGTCATGGGCATCATCGGAGACGATAAGCGGATGGATGCCGCTACCATCTCGGATACCGTCAATACCGCGGCACGCATGGAAAGCCTCAACAAGCATTACGCCACCAATATCCTTTTTAGCGAGGATAATTTAGCGGGTATTGGCTCGAAGGAGGATTTCAATTTCCGGTTCCTGGGAAAGGTACAACTGAAGGGAAAGAAACGCCCAGTAGGTGTCTATGAATGTTTTGACGGAGATACTCCCCAGATGCTGGAATTAAAAATCAAAACACTGAGTAGTTTCAATGAAGCACTCCACCACTTTTTCGATCAGGACTTCCAGCAGGCGTATCAAATCCTCGTGGAGGTCATCAGGGTAAATCCCGAAGATCTCACCGCTCAATTATTTTTGAAAGAATGCCGCCAGTATTTGGCCAATGGCGTGCCCGAAGGATGGACGGGGCTGAATAAGATGGAGGTGAAGTAGGTGCCCTCCAGATCGAGGTATCAGTGCGAAAGGCATAGCCGGGAGCGCGGTGCCGGGATTCCGATCTTCCACCGGAACAAGGCCGAAGGCTGTCCGCAGTGGCGTTAGCATAGTAACACCACTGCCGGCATGGCCCAAAAACAAGTGCTTTAACTGATTTTTACAAATCAAAAGGCCCAACTACTTCATTAGGGTTATCACCATTCACATTACCGTAGACCACGTATTTGGTACCCGCTTTATTGAAAAGAATCGTGAAGTGATCATCTCCTTGCTGGAAGCCAATCGCTGCGCCTACATCCGGTATCTTATTGGTAACACTATAATCGATTCCCCATTCGTACAAGTCGCGAACGCCGGTAAAGTGCTCGTAGAGTTGTGGGATATTCCCAATACCACTACTGTTTCGGTAGCTATACCAATGCGCATATTTATCGCCTACTGCATTAAAGTGGTAGGCATTGTCGCCTCCCGGTGCATTAGGTCCAACACCAAGTACATAAGGAGCATGAGCCATGGCACCAACCCCCGTTAGATTAAAGGGGTGCATTCCGCCAGCAAAACTGACAATGCTGTTGACGGGCCCCCAGGTGCCATTGTCGAAAACCGCAAAATTGATGCCTGAAAGATCAAAAGCCAATAGGCGATCTGGATTATGGGTTTTGTAATCCATGCAAGCTGCTCCAATGCCAGCGAAAGGTAGTTCTTCGCCCAGTAAACTGCTGATTGGGTGGGGGCCGCTCAAGGTGCCGCCGGTACTACGCATGTACTGGTCGCCAGCCTGGTTGATCAGTATAAACTTATCGGAATTGAGCGATTGGGTGTAGGCAGCACCCACGGGTCCCAAGGCCGAAAGTACATTCCCTGTCCAATGCTCTAGCATGGGGAGAGTACCTACGACACCGGTAATTTGGCAATTCTCGACCTCGTATTCAGTGCTGAGCTGGGTGGCTACAATTTGGTTATTCGCGACACTCCTCACGACATAAGAAAGCGGTTTTCCCGAACCTATCTGAGCAGTTTCAGCCAGGATGTCTACCAGGTCTTCCATGTTGGAAACACCAACGGCCTGAAGGGTGCCAGAAGCTTCTCCGCCGTAGGCAAAAACGCTGTAGGTGACATTCTCCAGCGAGCTGAAATAGTCGACCTCGATATCAGCCTGTACCTTGGTGGTTAATCCGTTAAACGTACTATTGACGGCAGCTTCCAATTCGTGCTGGGCAGAAGTAGATTCAATCAACATATAGAAAACCCGGCCATAGGTTACATCAGAAATATAAGTAGCCGGATTACCTTCATACACGTATTCTCGCAGGTCTTCCGGCGTGACACCAGGAGCAAAGAGGTTTTCTCTGGAAACAGGAATGTCATAACTCATCGTATAGAAACTCTGCGTCAGATTGACCATAAAAGTGCTTTTGCTGACATCGGAGCTATAGCTGAGGTTTGATTCCAGCTCCACAAAAGTAGAATTGACATCTACCCCCAATTCCAGCGCAAATTGTTCACGGCTTTGAATGTTCCTGACTTTGACATTAAAATTAGCAGGCACGATACCAGTGCTGCCCGCGATGATGTTGTTGATCGCATTCGTCACACTTCCCTTCGCTATGGTCTCTACCTCAAAGGAAGACTGGATATTTCCATCGTAGACATCGGTAGAGATGGTTCCGCTCCCCCGCTCTAAAGCGATCAAATCAGGATTGCCATTCTGGAGGGAATTACCCTGCAACATGGCCCCCGGATAGATCACGCCGGCATTAGGAGAAAAAAGAGGAAAACCACTGTCTCCACCACCAGCTGCGGATATCTCTAATTTTTTGGTTGTACAGGTAAATTGAGTATTACCGACAAGTACCTCTTCCTGGCTCAGGATTTCAGATTCGCTACTCACCGTAGGGTCTGCCATTTCTCCGGCAGCATTCAATACTGCTTGAAAAGAGCTGTCCGGATTCGGTATTGGCTCTTCCTCCATTTTGTTACACCCAACAACTATGGCAGTGGTTATTAATAGCGTAAAAAAGTACTTTAAAGCATTTGATTGATTCATACATCAGGTCTTTTGGCGGTGTAAACAATGATCGTTTACACCATTCTAAAATGATGCTCCAAAGTTGTGTACTAAGCAGAATTTTCAACTGAACTTATGTTGCAGAAAAGTGCACTTATGTTGAAACCAATTATAAATCAATCACTTGCACCCATGACTTCACCCGGAGTTTTATTAAAATGAGCTTTAAAACTGCGACTAAAATAGGACGGATTACTAAACCCTACCTGAAAAGAAATCTCTGCTACAGTGGCCGTTCGGTCTTTCAGCAACTGGTAAGCTTCCTGCAAACGAATGATGCGAATAAAATGACTGGGATTTTGTCCGGTAAGCGCTTTAAGTTTTCGAAACAATTGGGTGCGATCCAGCCGGAGGTCGCGGCCGAGTTGGGCTACACCATAATCTTCGTTACCTAGATTGGCAAGTACCAGTTCTTCTACTTTTTGCAAAAACACTGTTTCCATGGAAGGCAGCGAAGGCGCTACCCTATCGGAGTGCGTATTCTGCTGAAAACGGGCGATCCATTGCTTCCGATTTTCGAGGAGGTTGCGAATCCGCAAACGAAGTTCTTCCGGGTCGAAGGGCTTGGTGAGGTATTCGTCGACTTGCGTTTCCAACCCTTCCATCAAGCTAGCTTTGGAGGATTTACCCGTCAGGATAATCACAGGAATATGACTGGTGATTTGATCCTGCTTTAAGGCCTGCGTGAGGGCGAATCCGTCCATTTTGGGCATCATCACATCGGTGATGATGAGGTCGGGCACTTGTTTTCGGGCGATAGCCAGGCCCTGTTCACCATCTTCTGCCAACCACAAATGATAGGTCGGCGCTAAGCAAGATCGAATGTATCCTTGCAAATCCTGATGGTCTTCAACCAGCAAAATACTTGTCTTCGAGTCGTTCTTGTTGGTGTCCGCCGGGATGGTTTCCCAGTTGATCGTTTGTGGAAAAAGTACAGACTTACTCGTTTGCTGCGGCAACTCTTGGAGCGTGATTGTAGGGAGCGGCAGTTGTATCGTAAACGTGGTGCCTACCCCTTCGTAGCTCTCTACTTCAATCTGCCCGTTTTGCAGCTCGACGAGTTCTTTGGTCAGGGTCAGTCCTAGCCCCGAACTTAATTGTTGGCGGGTATGTCCACTGGAGTGGCTCTGGTAGTAAAATTGGAAAATATACGGCAAGCTTGCTGTGGGGATACCAATGCCTGTATCTCTCACCTGGATGGTGAGCTGATTTTTGTTCGGGAATTGAAGTTGTAGCGTCACCTGCCCTCCCGGACGGTTGTATTTGATAGCATTGTCGACGAGGTTGATCAAGACTTGTTCCAGTTTACCTTTATCGAGGTAAACCATCCTGGATTCCTTTACACTTTCAAATTCTAGTTGAATGTCCTGCTGTTCGGCAATCGACTGGAACGAAAAGTAGATAGCTTTTGTCAGTTGCACAACGTCGAAGACCGTGGGATTAATCTCTAATTTCCCCGCCTCCAACTGGCCTAAATCAAGGATTTGATTCACCATGCCCAATAGCCGTTGTGCGTAGGTCGATGCGGTTCTCAATTGTTGCCGCTCCCTGGGCTGATTAGTAGTGGCCAGCAATTGCTCAAGTGGGCCCAGGATCAAGGTAAGGGGCGTACGAAATTCGTGGGAGATATTTGCAAAAAAGCGGGACTTGAGTTGATCCAGTTCTTGTAGACGAGTACGCTCCCTTTCAATTTCCAGTCCCCGATAGCTCAAACTCAAAGAAAAACTCAATAACTGTAGGACAATGAGCCCTTCCAATACAAGAATAGCCGTGCCCCTACTGATGGGCATAGCAATCCAGTTGCCCGTACTCATGAAGTAAGTCACCGTACTAACGATCAGGCCGAAGATCATGAACATATTATTGGCAGCGATATACTTTGCCATTCTATTGCCGGAAGACCAATAAAGCACACTGATATACGTAAGGCTCGACAACCCGATGACCGAAAATGGGAATAGCATCCAATAACCGTAGGTCAATTTGAAGATCGTGACAGGCAGAAAGAGCAATGCCGTCGCCAGCACTCCTGCAATTAAAACCAGCTTGGCAAAGAGATTCAGTAAATACTTAATGTCGGTTCGCCATTCGCCTTTATGTAAAAATTCAACTAAGAAACGTGGATAGTAATAGCTGTAACCAAAAGTGCTCAATAATAAGGCTACCCTACCAAGCCGAGGGTATTCTGCGAAGACGGTATAAAAGTGGGTACCAAAGGTGTAAAACAGCGAAATGGACAGCGTGAGGATGTAAGCGGCAAAGAATAAATAGGCGCGATCTCTGTTCATCACAAAAAACAACAGATGAAAAAGCAACATCACCCAAAGCACCCCGTGAAAAAAAGATTGGACCGCAATATTCCGACTAAAGAAATGCGTGGATAGGCTTTGAAAATAGGAAAGGCTAGCTAGTTTCGGCTGTAGTTTAAAGTGCTGATCTGTTGCTCCTAGTTTTAGATAGACGGTCACCTCAGAAGATGCTGGCAATTCAAATTGCAGGGTATGCGGTGAAGAATAGATCGGTGAATGCTGCCTGCTATCCCAAGCGGAACGCTGCCGAAGATTACCGCCCAAGCGAACCTCCGAAAGGCTATCAGGCCAAGCGAACCAGGCAGATATTTCGTCGGCATGTAGCAAAAGCGCAAGTGCTGATGCTGCTGGGCGATCATTTTTCAAAACCAGCCTCAACCAACAATTACGTTGCCAAACGGGAGCGTCACCCTCCGTCAATGGCTGCCAACCCTCCTCGACTTGGAGAACATCTTCGACGGACCAATTTTCCGGCAAATCTTTTTCAAAAGCAACATAGTCCACCGCATCAACCCATTGATCGAGCGTATCAAAATAGACGGCATCGTTGACGGAGAAAACAAGCTGCCCCATCGCCACCAAAGGCAAGTTAATGCATAGGATAATCAACACCCATTGTCCTCCTCGTTTCAAGTGTTCTGCTATTGATGACTTTGTTTAAAGGTCTGAATTTTTCAGAATAACGGCAAAATTTCATGGAAAGAGAAACTCAACGACCAACAAATCCTCGTTGGAAGGATACTACAATAGCTAGTGGATTAAGCAGAACATCCTAAAACACAAAAGCCCCGAAGCAAATGCTTCGAGGCTTAATTGTTGGCGGTCCGGACGGGAAAAGGAGGAGGTGTACACAAATCGCTGTCTGTCAGGGCAATGATCAGGAATTAAAAAGTAGGGGTGCAAGGTTTGGTGCAAAAAAGAATCACAATGTCTACCGGAAAGGGATAAGATATGGAACAGTGCTATATTTCAAGTTATGTATATTCTCATCAGGTATTAGTCTCTATAAAACCGATACCCCAGTAAAAACTCAAGCCCCCAGCCTTTGAGAGTACTCAGTTGACCAAAATTAAAATTCCCCTGAACACCTATTCGTAGAAAGCCCTCTCGAAAAAGACCATCTGTTAAATAGAATCCGGATTGAAATGTAGCAGTCATATCCGATTCCAAAGAGGTGCCGACCCAATACCGTTCCTCTGCTTCGTAGACTAAATTTGCACTTGCGTGTATTATTCCCAACTGAGCATACTGTACCCAGATGGACGGTTCGAGAAAACCGCTATCATAAGAAAAACGGTACCCAGCCAAAGCTGTGGCGTGTAGCGCTGGTTTTAAAATAAGATCATTACTAGATGACTTAGGCAATAGTGAGTTAATTGATAAGCCAGAAAAGAATGCACTTTTATAGTAACCAAACATGCGCTTATCTGTGGTATAGAATATTCCAAATCCAAAATCATAAGCAATGGTAGGTGTAAAATCTAGACTATAGACCGGATCAACAGGGCTACTTCCTGTAAAATCGGTACTATTAAAACGCTGTTGGAAAAATCTTCCTGCTACACCCAATGAGAATTGTTGTTGGCCATCTAAATTCAGGTGATAACTGTAAGAAAGATTCACTTCTGAAGTTTGTAAAGGCCCTACTTCATCTAAAGAAACTGCTGCTCCTACACTCATTGAATTACCAGAAAAAGGTACCTGAAGATAGGCCTGTGACGTTCTAGGCGCATCTTCAAAACCAAGCCATTGTTGCTGATGGATCGCACCCCACTCTAAGTATTTACCAGGAGCTGTCATTGCAGGATTATGTAAAAAGCCTGTGGCATCAAATAGAGATCTAAAAGGTTGCTGCTGACCATAAATATGGCTAGAAACAAAAAACAGGAATAAGGGGATAAGAAGTAGTCGCATAATTAAGGAGTTATTATTGTTAGCGTCTGTCTCCGCTCTTGTTTTTCAACTTGCAAGTGATAAAAGTATATACCTGCTGGTAGTAATTCTCCATTCTTGGTACCATCCCAGTCATTCTGATAATCAGTACTTTCAAAAACAATTCCACCCCATCGATTAAAGACTTGGAGTCGACTCCCTTCGTATTTTTCTAAACCAGGAAAGACTAAAAGATCATTATGACCATCCTTATTAGGAGTAAGAATATTAATAATTGGAATAAAGCGCAAAGGGTCTTCAATAACAGCTACATATACACTATCTAGGTAATGACAACTCAAAGAATCCGTGATTTGAACTATATACCAGGTACTGTCTGCAGGTGATGTAAAAGGATTAGGGATCGAATAATCAGAAAGCTCATATTCGGTAGTCATCCATTGGTAAGAGACTCCTCCGGTAGCATTTAACATTATCCTCTTGCCAGCAGCTATGCATGTATCACGCCCAGCAGAAACATCTGAATATTGCCTAGTGATCCTAATAGTTGCAGTATCTGCACCACAGTTATTCGAGGTGACAAACGTAAAGAGTTCAACACTATCCGCGGGATAGACCAGTGGTATAAGATCATTGGGATTGGATAAGTTACCGCTACTCGACTCCCAGGTATACTCCGCACCTGCTACTGTTTCTGCTGCTAACATTATTGTATCTGAATAACACACCGTAGTATCAGATGTGAGAATAGTAGCTTCTGGAAGCTCAGAAAATAAAATTTGAATCGTATCCGCTACTTCACAGCCAAAATCATTCATTCCTAATGCAGAGAAAAGCCCCGATTCCGACACTTGCAATTCAGGATTACTGGTTTCTGCCCAAAAATTGCCGTTCCAGTACCATGCTATGCTTGTAAGCCCCTGGGCTTCACCTTGAACAAAAAACTGATCTTCTCCGCACAGAGTAGTGTCTGCACCCAATTCTAGCAGGAGCATAGCACCATCTCCAATATTGACAGATTCAACCAATAGGCTGTTGTTGATGGCATCGGTAATGGTCAGATTATACACCCCTGCTGTAACACCAGTAAGTACACTTGATGTATCACCATTACTCCACAGGTAGGTATAGGGCACAACTCCCCCTGTAACAATAGGGGTGGCCATTCCAATGCTATCTCCTAAGCACTCATTATCTACGATCTCCATCGAATCTAGTACTAATGGACAGTAATTCATCAGCATCTTCTCTTCAAACTCGTAGTTCAATTCAATAGGGTCAAAATCTTCAAAACGAAGAAATCGCGGAGCTACCGGTGTCTCTGGAAATCCAAATTCAGAAGAGCGCATACAATCTTCACTTGTGAGAAAACGGATACCAAAAAGCGTATCTCCAGGCATTAAGGTTTCCCCATTGATTAGATTTCCTGTCCACAAAATGGTCAATAATCCTTCATCAGTAAAACTTGTACCAAAGTTCGCTGATGTCAGTAGAGGCAAGCCCAATGATTCTATCTGCTCGAAAGACATATAGTCTGGATCCCACGCTAAACTAAACTGGAAAGCATCTACGTCCACAAACTCTTCTGCAACAATAGGAACCAGAGTACTCTGCTCCGCAGGCACATACTGAACACCTACACTAATACGAACCGTTTGAGCATTTAATGAAAGCCCAAACAAAAAGCCTAGCAAGAGTATAGTTGATAGTGAATTTTGCATTGTTATTTTATCATTATTAAAAAGTACCCCGCCTATACTATTGACATACGAGTGGAAGTACCTGCACAGCATCATTTGTACAAACTTTCAAAAAGTAAACGCCACTGCTTGGGAATAAGGAACGATCAAACGAAACCTGATCCCAACCAGCTTTCCCATCTAGTGTCTGACGGTAAATCTCTTGACCACTGACATCTAGTAGCAATAGAGAAACGGCTGAT
Organism: Lewinella sp.; assembly: GCF_050633125.1. Lineage (NCBI taxonomy): Bacteria > Pseudomonadati > Bacteroidota > Saprospiria > Saprospirales > Lewinellaceae > Lewinella > Lewinella sp. Next base: position 44,681 of record NZ_JBOEFX010000008.1, on the reverse strand, counting down.
GTTGATGGCAAACGAAAGTCTATTGTTACCTGATCACCAAATGGATTTGGGCGGGCTTTTAAGACCAATGAACTAGTCCCAGGATAAAGCTCGTCGCTTGTAGTAAGCGTAGCAGGAACTAATTGAACAGATCGGTATTCAAAATCAAAATCTATTACGGCGGCAGGCATTCTAATCTCAGTGAGATTCAACACCTCATCTGGCCATAAATTATTCTCCTCCTTACCCATTCGAATATAAAACAACGGTTCTTCAGCACTTGAAAACATCGAGCTGCCTTCTGACTGAGGATGATCCCAGGCAATTAATACTTTATCACTACTAATCGAATTCTGATGAATAGTTCCAGGTAGTTTTCCACCTTCTATTCCTAGAATTTCTAAACCACTGCCAGCTTCTAGTTCCAGTTGTAATCCTTTGATGATAGTAAGTGGATCTGTTGAATAGACAGGAATTAACACCTCACTCAAGGACGCTGATGGATTAAATAGGTAACGCAGTTCCACAGCATAGTTTCGATTGAAGCTTGATGGAGGTGATGCTATTTGATCCCCTGCTGCATCGTCAGTTACATCCCCCATTTTCACAGCATAAAAGTCTTGCTCAATAGCGGGAGCAGCCAATCCTGGCAACGCTATCGACTCTAAGAAGTTTGGTACATCCTGAGTAGCAGGAATAGGATCAAACTCAAATTCCTGAGGGACAAAACGCCAAGACTCAACATCCGGCCAATCATCAATCATAAAGAGATATAGTTGGTACAAGCGGGAAATATCCAATACATCAATTTGAGCATCATTACTTACATCGGCCGCAATTAGATGATAATTGGAAGGGAGTGCTGTAGTTCCCAGAATGTGAGCTCTAATCCTTATGATATCAATTAAACCAACACCATTGCGGTAGTTGACATCCTTATGTGGCTCGATAATATAATCCTGACCAACTAGAACAGGCGGGAATTCATAGTCTCCTACCGCATCCGAGAAGGTTTGCATATCGTCGTTACACAGTACTAACACATCCTGAACAGCACCTCCGTTAACCTTAGTAATCCGGCCACTTTTTTCTACTTCTCTTGGCACACACTGCAACTCTAGTTGATAATCACTAATACCGTTGTCAAAACCATCAACAACAATGTAGTAGTCACCAGCGGGCAGATTGGGAATAATAATGCCCTCATCAGATATTCCGGACTTATCGCCAATTCCCACACAACTGTTTATTACAGAGCAGGTATCTAACAGATAAACATCAAGGTTTTGGCTGAGCCCTGACAGTAGAATAGTAACATCCTGAGGATAAGGGTTACTAAATAGGTAAATATCTTCCGGTCCATTCGTGTAGTTCCCATTACAATAACTAGAGCCGGTATAATTGCCATTGACGTTATTCCCATTAATCACTTCCCCGCATGTTATTGGCTGAGAACTGTCACAATTGAGGTCGACAAATTCATTGACCGGAAAACAATCTACCACAAGATTATAAGCACTAACAGCACCATTATAACCATCAATGACTACCCTATATGAATCTTGTGGGTTTACTCTTAAGATGAAGCTTTCTTCCTCGGTCCCAGAGTTGGTACTAGCGATAAAACAATCGTTTCGATTACAGCCCGTCAGAACAAACAAGTCCAGGTCAGCCGTGTGATCTTGGAGCGTCACTACATAAATCAGCGAGTCGGTGGTTTGGTTTTCGATGAGGTACACGTACTCTGGCCCTGAAACATAGGCATCATTTTGACCACAATTGTACTGTAAAACATTGTTACTCCCATTTTCATTATTACCACTGGTAATGGCATCACAGAGAAGTACTTCATCTTGACAGCTAAGCGTACCACCGGGAATATCGCCGCACTCGGCAGATAGAAGAAAACTACTCGTGGCTTCCAAATAACCTTCAACTACTAAATAGTAAGTACCAACAGGCATGTTTTCCCAATATATGACCTCGTCCACAGGCCCAGTGCGGTCGCTACTCCGCAAACAAGCCATTGGGTCGCAGGTCGCATCTAGTAATAAAAGCTCTAAATCACTTGTTAATCCACTAAGTGTAAAAATCACATCTTGGGCTTGCGTATTCTCAAATTGGAAATAGATTTCTTTGCCGTTCAATAGGTTATCCAGGCAACTGTAAACTTCTTCCACATCCCCACCAAATTCGCTATTAGCGGCGAGGGTTTGTCCACAAGTAATGGGTATTGGGTCGTCACAGGTTTCCCCTCCATCAATCATGGTACAAACGGGGGCATTTTCCGTGATAACGGTGACTTCAATCGCATTCGAACTCTGCCAAACAAAAGCGCTAATTGGCAGTGGAGAATTGGTAAAACTCAGTTCTCCACATAACCCCATCGCTGTATTTAAAGAAACATTCAAATAGAACAGTATTTCATCATCAGAGAGTGTTAGACCTTGCCCTGTGGGATCATCCCAAGCTATAATAGTCGTCTGACCATCTATCGGGTTAGAGATAGGACTGATAGCAGCAGGGGTTATCCCTGTAATGGTTCCTACGTTACTTTCCAAATTCAACGTATGACTGAAGCCAGCTGCATTCTCGAAACCTCTAACGGTGATTGGTACTTGAACGGTACTACCTCCTTGTCCAACCGTTGGATTGGCAATGAAGGTTAGTTCTTGATTAACAAGACAGCCTTCATCGTTATTAAGGTTGCAGTCAGAAAATTCTTCCTCGTAGACAAGTGTACCATTAGCGTGGTAAAGCCTCATCCAATCTATTGAACCAGAACCCTTTGCGTAAAACCGCAGACCTATCACATCTCCTACTGTTCCGTCATAAGCTAAGGTGTAACGCAGTTCATCATCAATAAAGGCTTTGATCACCTGATTTTCTACTTCGATTTTGAGGATACGCCAATCGTTAAAATCAGCCGTAAGGGCGTTTAAGTTCGTCGTGCTTCCCGCCAGATAGGTGCTTCCCGCACCAATACCAGAATAATAGGAGCAGTTAGGTTGCATCCACCGAGCTATAGCAACACCATCGGTACCGTAAATAACAATTTGAGGATCATAACAAGAGAGACCTCCTTCACTTGCGGGTACTTTCACCCTAGCTTCCAGAATAGCGGCATCCCCACTAACCGGAAAGTCACGAATATTTTCATAGCTGGTCCAATAATAAGACTGATCCGAAAGGGCTGGTGGCAAATACATCTTTCCATCCCCCGTAACTAACTGGCAAATTTCTTCATTACTCTCTCTGTAACTGTTGTTTGCCCTCACGCAGCCAAACCAGCCGCAAGAACGAACCTGGATGGAAATGCGAACTACGGTTTGATCATCAATACGAAGGGACGGCCGATAGACACCGGGCTCATCATAGGTAACTTCGACCGAGCCAGTAGTATTAGCCAACGATATGGACTGCCCGTCACCGAAACTTAGCAAGTTGTTTCCGCCTAGTGGATTGGCGGTATAATTAAGGGTTATCGTCTCTCCTGGTTCAATACTGTAGGAGGATGCTGTTAGCAGGTAAGTACCATTATCGCAAACTTGATCCTCCAGGGTAATAGTTTCAGTCTGTGGGCCATTTGCAAAACCAATACTCCATCCAAAAAGCCAACCGTTATCCAAACCAAGGTTATCCGTTACCCGCAGTGTCCAATCACCATTCAGTGGGCAGCCTAGTAAATTGGTGAAACTTTCTACAGGTTCATATTCCCCTGCTGGAATGTAAGAGTCTGTATAGGTATAAGTTAAACCTGTCTGTTCGCTAGGAACAGTCGTGTACGTATAGCTAGGTGCGTTACTATCAAACTGAGGTATCGTTCCTGCCGCTGCATTACTGACGAAAGTATAGGTGTAGGGAATTCCTGGAGTCAGATCATCGGAATCACCATCTACTGGAGCAGATGCATATGGTTCTCCAAAATTCGTTGTTCCTAAGCTAGAGGGATAGTCTAATAAGTAAATAGAGGTACCATCAGGACAAATTAATTCGATGTCTAAATCACCCGCGTAGGAGTGTTCCATATTCAGATCCACAAACACAATATCCGAGACATCCTGAATTGTAGCCCCCGCAGGAAACTGCGAAAAAGAGATCGTACTTTCATAGGATTGGCCAGAACCATCAGGCAGTGCTACTGCATCCCCTTCATTTTGAGAGATACCTACCAATGTAGAGTTGGCACATCCTGATGCATCTGTAACTGTAAGGGTGTATTCTCCCGGTGTCAGGCCACTTAAGTTAGGGCTATCGGATCCAGTGTTCCACTGGTAAGTATATGGCGGCGTACCACCAAATATTGAAGTTGTAATTACACCATCATTTAAGCCCGGACAGCTGGGTTGAATGATGGAGGCAGAGATTTGGAAGCAGTTACTACCCACATTCCAACAGTCTGGTAATTCATCACCTCGTTGGTAAATCATCGCTGAAACTAGGAAGAGGTTATCTGGATCAGAAGAGCTTATTGTTGTATCGTAGGTGGCGAGTTCCAGACCTTCACAGGAATAAACATCAACGACCCCAGGAATAACACACATTACACCAGAAGGACAATAGCTGTGTCCAACAAGAATAACAGGCTCTCCATTATAGGTACCCACACCAATTTCATCAATTTCAGCCCCTTCCTCTGCTCTCTCTTGTACCCAAGGTAAACAGAGTATCTCTTCCGGGGTGAGGCCGCAAAGAATAATCGTATTGTCACAATCAGGAAGAGCAATAGAGCAACTCCAAATATCATTTTGAAAAGTAAGATTTCCAAGCGATGTGATTTCACACCCAAGTCCAGTACAAGAAGCGAGTAGTAACCCTTCGCAACTATATAAACTACGCTCTGCCGCTAAGCACTCCTGCCAATACACCTCAATAACGTTATCTCCTGTCTCCGTTTCGTAAACTTTGACGGAAGAAAAAGCAGCAACTCCTCCAACAACAGTACACATGAAATCGGAACAACGATTTGCTTCAAGGTCAACAATGATTTCATTTAACCAATCTGAGCATGCAATGTTATTAAATTCACCACAAGCCGTTGGCTGTTGTTCGGCAGAAATACTAACATTATACTCTCTAGTATGCCCAGCACTATAATTATCACAAGGCCCTGGGTCTTCGAGTGGCTCCATAGAATTCGACTCAACGAAAACTATCCGTAAGCGTGAGTTGTAATTTTCAGTAGCTGTAGGAATAACCAAATTGGAAGTAAACGCTTGTGAAACATCCAAAACACTTGTGTGAACATCATTAAACACTAACTCAGTTGGGTCCTCATAATCGCCATCATTGTTATAATCGATCCAACCCTTAACTCTAAAATCTGTAGTTACCTGAGATTCATTATACTGGCTCGTATTCGTTACGTAGTAAGTCAGGCCATGAACTTGCCCGGACGGTACATCGAGGGTCACATCACTATAGTAGTCATACCCAAAGTCACCAATAGCACCTCCACATTCACCACTATCCTCTCCCCCGGCAAAGAATTCACCATTAAATAAAAATGCTTCAATTTGCGCGCAAGGGGCACGATCAGGAACAGCGTAACAAGTGGTATTAAAGTAAGCGTCAGTACAACTACCTGTACTTATTGCTGTTACTGGGCTCCAATCACCTGTTTCTGTTATATTGTTCCCATCATAATTAACCCACCGTATTTGCACCTCATAAGTGGTGCAAGGCGGAAGCTGATTGAGGAAAAGGCCAGGATATGGTGGTGGAACAACTAGTATGATGGGGCAACCGCAATTACCTCCGATGTCTGTACCAGGAAAGGAGCCTGTATCAAGTATGGTCGTCCAGCTTTCTCCTACCGGACGCCATCGCTTCTGGTAACCATTAGCGCAGTCGTCTATTAATTCATGATCCCACTCAATATGAAAATAAGAATGCCCTGCAAGTAATACCTGTCCGTTGCCTGGACTAGTACAATTTACATTCTGAATAGCAAGACAATTAGAAAACCCACTAGAACTATTATTGCTCGTTGCGACCGCCGTGACACTAAAATTAGCGGGTGCACTTACATTTACGTCCCAATTTCCACTAGCCGAGGCGGTCGCTGTTCCCAGGTAGACGTTCCCTTCACAGCTAGCGTTTGTACATATTTCTGGATCGAAGCTATACACATCGACCTTGGCTCCTGGAGAGGCTTGGCCACTTACTAAAGTTGTGGAAGCAGCAGTAATCAGAGGAGCAGACGTCAGTGGAGCTCCTACAAAATAGATTGGAAATTCCACACAACTCATGCTATTGCGTAAGTACCTAATATCTGCTGCATTATTGACGCCTACTCCTACTCGGCAATTGACAAAATGGTTCTCTCCTTCTTCCGTATCGTTTCCAATTCGAACATCAGAAGCCTCGAATACCTGAATACTCCAGGCGGGGGCCTGGTCACCACGCATCACATTGCCATATATATCAATATCACTAGCATTACCTCCTAACCAAATACAAGTAGTGTCGCTGGGCATGAGCAGTTGGCCTTGTTCATTAAGACCGAAGTAGTTATCGTAAATAGTTACATCATTAGCACCTTCGACAACTACTCCAGAGTCATCGTTAGCGCCAAAAACGTTGTTAAAAACAGTTATCTGCGACTTAACCGCTCCAATCCAAAGCCCATAATGATTGGACAATATCTGGGTAGCACTGGCGTCTGTACCAATTTTATTGCAACAAATATTGAAGTTAGTACCTGGGCTATCGCTATCGAGAAGGATTCCGGTCTCATCTAATTCGTTAAACCCGGCAATGACATTATTATTGATGGTTATATTATTAGCATCATTCACCCAAATACCGTATTGCTCCGTGGCTAAAGGCTGGTTATTATTACCATTTTCGTCTAAGCCAATCGTATTGAACAAAATAGACGTTCCCTCCGCACCATTAGCCAACTCAATGCCTGTTTGATTACCATATAGGGTATTATTCTGTAGTGATACACCTGAGGTCCCCCAAACACCTAACGCCGTATAAGTGTATCCTCTAATTATAAGATTGGTTACATCACACTCATCTCCATTGACAACTATACCCCAGCTCGTACCAACATAATTACTCCCGTCTATAATAACCTGTTCACCGACAGCCAGGCTTCCATCGATCGCGTCACAGGTCCCATCAAGCCATAATTGGCCAGTAGGATAAATGACGGAGCCAGGACTCAAATTAAAACGAATAGTATTGGGATCCAGGTCACTATTGGCCTCATTAATCGCCCAAGCTAATGATCCGATACCCGTGCTATTTGTATTTGTTACAAAAATATCAGAGCGATTTGCCCAACACCCATAACCCGGCTGTATCCACCACAATTCCATCTCCGAAAATCCAAACTGGGTAGCCCAATCGCCCAACTCGGGATAGTTCATATCCTCTATATAGGCGTAGTTGTTTTCCTTTTGCACACGCTCGGCAAATGCCTCAAAGCCAGTTTCACGAACAAGGTGGCCAACCGCACAAGCAGTACCAAAATCATCAATAAAATAAGGTACAACCCTACCTGGATGGTGATTATTAACAGGAAAGCGCTTTACTTCCCAGTAGTCACGTAGTATCCCTAAAGCATCTTCGCGCTTTTTTTGCTGAGCAACGGATAATCCATCTGGTGGAGTGCACCTCAGTTCCTCTTCAACTAGCTGTAGGTGCAATTGAATGAGATCCGTATGATTTTCAAAGCACTTGCGTTCCAGTAGAATAGGATTCACGATAACTTTACCATCCCAGTACTTATTCAGATCGATAAGCTGGTCGATAATGCGCTCGCACGTAGGTAGAGGATTGGAATATTGTCCCGCTGACAACGGAACTACTTTCACTACCACTAAAAGGAATAGTAATATAGTGAAAAAGGAAACACGTTGAATAGGAGTAGAAAGGTGCATGGTTGCCTATTTTAATTAGGCTTCCAAATTAGGTGACTACTCCTACTATACTATTATGGTCTTTACGAACTGGCCCTTTTTCTTTACGAACTAACACTTTACTCAATCTGCCAATAATCGCGGGAATCGCTGTTGCAAGTCCTCCCGATAAGTTTGTCCAACGGGTATCTCTACTTTTTCATCTTTCTTGGCCAAAAAGGTTCGACCACGTTCAAATGAGATAATCTTATGGCTATTCACCAGGTAGGAGCGATGTATTCGTAATAAGCTCTGATGAGTAACTTGCCGGATGAAGCTACTCAGGTTTGTAGAAAAAACAAGACTATTGTTATCTGTTACTATCCGGACGGTACTGCCCAATGCCTCAACGTACACAATATCCGCAACATTAATACGAACGTAAGTATAGCCATCCTTTACAAAAAAGAAATCGTCGGCGGAATACAATAAGCAAGGTGGAGGTTGTTGAAAACTCAGTGAATGATGGGGGTCTGCCATCTCATTTCTAGTGTAGTTATCTAGTGCAAAATCAATGGCAATTTGTAACTGAACAGGATTGTGAGGTTTGATTAGATAATAGGCCGGCTTTAACGACTTTGCTCGTTCTGTAGTGGCTTCATCTCCAAAAGCTGTAAGAAAAACAACAGGAATCCGCACAATTTTATTTAATCTATCGACTAAACCTATTCCGTCTAACTTACTGTTATCCAGTCCAATATCGCACAGCAACAAATCCGGCAGTTGGCGTTTAAATGCACGTTGGGCATCATCACTATTACTTACTACGTCCGTAATAACATACCCTAAATTCGCCAATTCTTCCCTCAGCTGTTCCGCTAACACTAAGTCATCTTCAACAATTAATATTTTGAGTCTATTCATAATTAGCCAACTACTAACTCTTTTGGGAAAGAGAAAACAAATCTTGCACCACCACTATTCTCTTGTGTTAATTCTCCATTTAATTGTTTTGTCAAAGTATTGATCAGCTTCAACCCTAAAGAATCCGCCGTTGCGACCTCAAAAGTTGATGGTATCCCAGATCCGTTATCTTCATAGCTCAGTCGGAAACGATCTTCGCTAATTTTCTCCAAACCTATAGAGATAACAGGGGTGGGTTGCTGCTCAAAAGCATATTTGTAGGAGTTCGTTAGTAGCTCATTAATAATCAACCCAATCCTCATCACGACTTCACCTGGCAATTCTAAGAACTCCATTTTTAGGTCTAATTTGGGTAATCCGCTGGAGCTGGGAAAAGTTGCCTGAAGGTTAGCACATAGTTCTTGGAGATAATTACCCAAGTCTAAAAACGGCCTTTGCTGCAAGCCTTCTAGCTTACGATGCAATAGCGACATAACCTCCAGACGAGTCTCTCCTTCTTTGATCGCTTGTCTCGCTTCATCACTATCCAATCGCCTGCTCTGCATCCGCATTAAAGCCGCAATAAAAGCCAGATTGTTCTTTACACGATGGGAAAGTTCTCTATGAAGAGTCTCTATTTCTGCTTTTTGTCTACTCAGCACCAGGTTTGTTTTACGCCGCTCTTCTCCCCTTTTGTAAATAAGCCACAAAAGTCCGGCACCAAATATCAACAAGGCCAAACCTCCCCATAATGTAGTTCGCTGTCTTTGAATAACGGCATCCTGAAGTTCACCCTCTTTCTTCAAAAGTTGGTTCTCACTCTTTTGCTTCTCTGTCTGATACTTCGCTTCTGTTTCGGTAATAGCGGCCATCTTTTCCTGGATATATACCGAGTCTCGGATTTCTTCATCCAGTACCATGTGTCTGTAGGCTTGCTCATAATTACCGACCCCCGCATAGGCATTTGCCAGATCAGCATAAACATCATTTTTAAACATGTTATTTTCCTCCAGAATTGCTTTAGCGGACTCAAAGTGAGGGAGCGCCTTCTTAGGTTGTCCGAGCTTCATGTAACACTTACCTAGCGAGATCATTGCACTATGTGCATTCCGCTCAGCACCTAATTGCTGGTATAGCTTAATTCCTTCTTCCAAGTGTTCGATAGCAGAAGGGTATTTTTCTTGTTTCCAAAGTACAGTTCCAATATTCACTAAGCTCTGAGCGATACCAGTCTGGCTTTTCAGGGTGCGATTAAACTCAAGCGACTGCTCATGTAAGAGGAGTACCGAATCAAGAATTAAATGCTCTTCTCCATTAAAGAGATATTTATCATAAAGAACATTTGCAAGATTAGTATAAGCAGTAGCTAAAGCGGGAATATCATTAGAAGCCTCTAAAGAATTAATAGTTGTTTCAATCCTTTCTATAGCATCATCGTATTCTCCCAAATTATAAAGGACCTGCCCAATGCTCATCTCTGCTTTTAACTGTGCACCCGTGTTTCCTGATTGTTCAAAATAATCTCTGGCTTTGGCATAGTTATCGTAAGCTTCTTTAAATTCTCCACGCATTGAATATATGTGCCCACAATTAAAATGAATAATTGCTAGCCCGTTAATATTTGCGAAAGATTCGTAAAGTGGAATAGTCTGACGTGCATAGTGAAGTGCTGAGTCTAATTTCCCTTGCTGCCCAAAGAAACTAATCAAATTTGAATAAGACTGAGCCAGACCTTTTTCATCTTCTAATTTGATACGAAGGCGAATAGCAGCCTGGTGCGTTCTATAGCTTTCTTCAAAACTGCCCGCATTAGCATAGGAATTCGCAAGGTTATTAAGACCTACCGCTAACTTTTGATCCAGGTTTAAGGAGTCACGTAGCTTGTTAGATTTTTTTAGGTAAAAAATGGCGCTTTCAATATCTTTTGTAGAATTATATAAAGTCCCGAGGTTACCAAAACAGTCACTCAACCCCTCCATATCTCCTGTGGCTTCAAATACTTCCTGCGCTTTCAGGAAAGCTGCTTCTGCCTCAGGAAAGCGATTGCTCGCAAAATAAGCTCCTCCAATATTACTATAGGAGACGCCTATCCATTGTGAATTCCCTAACTGAAGCGCAAGATCTAGTCCACTTTGTGCAGCTTGAAGCGATTGGTCAAAATCTTGGTTTCGTAACAAAACGGAAACTTCATTGTAAGCTTTTAAGCGCGTGCTATCAGGTTTTGTTTCATCTACAGCCACTAAACGTAAACTGTCAATATTTTGCCCGAAAAGTCCTGATTTCAGACACAAAGAGAATAATAGAATTATTAATATAAATCTCATCTTATAAAAGGATTTAGGATTACAAGCTACGGACAAACCCTTTGTTACCGAAAGTTAAGCTTTTTATTCAACTAGGAAAATTACGTTGATACATTACGGGCTCGCTTCCGCCGAGCTTCAACAGTCAAGTCAAGAGAGATTCACCTATCAAAACAACCGTTCCTCCCGCAAATAATCTCTAATCACGCTACCCATTTCTTGCAGAAAATCGTTGTGAACTGCTCCACTTAATTGGCGACAATGAATGACCAACTTGGGGCGTTTAGGATCACTACTATGGTGTATCCAAAATCGTTGATTGGTGCCCGGTATATCTCTTTGTTCTGTAAATGTAACCCCAAACGTATCGTTGATCTCTCGATGCTCGCCATGGTTCTTAATGTAGTTGGAGCAGGCTAATACGACTACCGGAAAATTCTGGATAAATTGCTGAGAAAAGAAGCTTTCTCTACGCGCTTTTAGATTAGCCTGAAAGTCTTCCTTCTTCTGCGCTTCATGGGTAGTTTTGTGAGGGGCATCATTCATTTCGGTCGTAAAAATATGCCGCATAAAATCAATGGTCAGACCTTCGCCGTTCCGATGCGGATCTTCTTGAAATATGGCATCGTGCAGTAGTTGGTATTTACGCCACGTTATTCCTGCTTTACGTAAATAATCGCTTTTCGGAATTTCATCAATCTTAAGATGATTATCGCGCGTTCCCTTTATTATTTCCTGCCACTCTTCCGCATTGGAAACATATCCAGTTTTCTCTACCTCTTTGTGGTCAATAGCCGCTTCTTTGCCAACGAAGAGGATTTTCGCATTGGGGTTGCCAATGCCTATGTAACTATTCGTAGCACAACAAGCGGCTACCAATTCTTCAAATTCAGGAGCGTACTTCATACCGCTGCTATTTGAAATTCAATTCTTCCTATCAAAAAATAAGCTTCACTAATTATCACCCCTCCCCCACTATCCCAGCAATCTCCCGAAAACTAGCCAACCCCGCTTCCATATTCTCAATAATCTCTTCGGCCAGCTCGTCGGGATCGGGGAGGTTATCGAGGTCGGTGAGGGAGTCGTCTTTGAGCCAGAAGATGTCGAGGTTGGTTTTGTCGCGGGCGACGATCTCGTCGTAGCCGAATTTACGCCAGCGACCGTCGGGTGTTGCTTCGCTCCAGGTTTCGGTGCGCTGGTGGCGGTTGCTGGGACGGTAGCACTCGATGAAGTCTTTCAGGTCTTCGTAGCGGAGGGGCTTCTTTTTGAGGGTGTGGTGGATGTTGGTGCGGTAATCGTAGATCCACACCTCCTTGGTCCAGGGGTCTTTGGCAGCGGGCTTGTTGTCGAAAAAGAGGACATTGGCCTTTACGCCGTGGGCGTAGAAGATACCCGTAGGCAAGCGCAAGATGGTATGCAGGTCGGTGGTCAGTAGCAGTTGCTTGCGGACGATCTCTCCCGCGCCACCTTCAAAGAGGATGTTGTCGGGTAGTACCACGGCGGCTTCGCCATTGATCTTGAGTAAAGAGCGAATGTGTTGCAGGAAGTTGAGTTGCTTATTGGAGGTCGTCGCCCAAAAATCTTGACGGCTGTAGTTGAGGTCCTGTTTTTCTTGTTCGCCTTCCTCATTGGTAATCGTGATGCTGCTCTTTTTACCGAAGGGCGGATTGGCCAGCACGTAGTCGTAGCGTTCGCTGGGGGTGGTGATGAGGGCATCGGTTGGTGAAATAAAGGTTTCCCCGTCGATCTCTCCGATGTTGTGCAGAAACATATTCATCAGACACAAGCGACGGGTACCCGCTACAATCTCGTTGCCGTAAAAGGTGCCGTTCTTCAGGAAAGTCTTCTCCTCGCGGTTGAGTTGGTGCTCCGCTACAATGTAGTCGTACGCCGCCAGGAAGAAGCCGCCCGTACCACAGCTCGGGTCCATGATCGTCTTGAGTGGCGCAGGTTCTACGCAGGCCACCATCGCCCGAATGAGCGCTCGTGGTGTAAAGTATTGCCCAGCACCACTCTTGGTATCTTCGGCGTTTTTCTCCAACAGGCCTTCGTAGATGTCGCCCTTGACATCAGCTCCGATCAGGTTCCAATCCTCCTGATCGATCATTCTGATCACCTTCAGCAGCTTGGAAGGGTCCTGTATTTTATTCTGGCTCTTCACGAAGATTTGCCCCAGGATGCCGGGTTCCTGCGCCAGGCTACGCAAGAGCTGCCCGTAATAGGCCTCCAGCTCTGCGCCAGACTTACTGCTCAGGTTTTCCCAGTTGCAGAGATCGGCATCCGGGATTTCGTTGCCTTCCAGATCGCGCAAGCGCGGAAAGTGGATATGCTTGTTGTAAGGCGGCTTAGAAAGCTCATCCGCCATTTTCAGAAAAAGCAGAAAAGTGATCTGTTCCAGGTAGTCGCCGTAGCTGACACCGTCGTCACGCAGGACATTGGCGAAGTTCCAGACTTTGGAGATGAGGTTGGAGGAGTTGCTCATGGAGTATCTAAAGATTTTATTCGTTTTTCAAAATCAAACTTAGCCTTATCTGCCCAAATCGTCTATTGGAAGATTCAAAACAGGAAAGATATGTTCTTTACATATCCCCAGGGCGAACTCTCTATTTTCTTCAAAAAAGTGAATCTCGTGCTGTCCAATAGGCCATTTTTTGTGGTGCATCCTGACCATAAATACTATTTCTGCTTCGATAGCCTGAATGATTTCTCTATCGGTAGTGGAATCGAAACTAAAAGTATCTACGCGCAAACTAGGAGGTTTATCCGGTACCAACCATTTTATCCATTTGTATCCGCCATTTCCTCTCTTTTTAACCTTTTCTCCGTCTTTACTTTCACTAAGTGCGTGATAATATTTACGGTAATTGGTAAATGATGATTCAAAGCGATCAGTGATATTTTTTTCAGTTTCCCCGATGTATAAAAACTCATCCTTCTTTCTTACAACGTAGACCACTTTCTCTGGTCCTGAAGGTGGAATTGCTTTCTTCCCTTGCAGGACTAAAGAGAAGGTAATTCTTCGATTAGCATCTTTGTAATCTTCACTGTTTTTTGTAAATCTTCTAGTAAGAAGATATTCTCTATGTACAGGTCCCTTCATCATGATTTTATTTTTCGAATCCGCTCCAACAACACCGCTACAGGCTCCCAATCCGGTTCCGCTCTGTACCGCGCCTAGATCTTATCTTGGCAAACATCTTTAATCTTTGTCGAGAAGATCTCTTTTGGGAAACACTAGATATTCAGTAGGTTGCAAAATGACCGATTCGACAACATTTTGAAGCTTATAGTAACGAGCCGTATTCAGTGTAGAATCGTAATTATAAAGTCGATAGATACAGTAATTTGAAGCGTTTTTCTCTGCAAATGCCAACTCATTTCGACTCAGGTAGAACGGTGTATCAATACCCTGTCGGGTAGTCTTGATTTCTATGAATACAGGATCGCCATTTTTATCAAAACTGCGAATATCAAAACCTTCCCCATCCGCTGCCTTAGTAACCTGTTCAGCTAATTCTTCACAGCCTAGATGGCGCAGCCTTTTTTTCTCGAAACTAATAACTAGTTCTTCTCCTTGGTCTCCGAGTAGCTTTTGTTCGCGAGCTTTCTCTTCGTAATCGGTAGAAGTAGGTTTAAAATCCGGTTCGTACGTTGGTTCCTCTCCCCAACCTTCTGGAGGATCGGTTGGGATCAATTGATTTTTGTCCGATAGTTCTCCCGTCAAGTTTTCGGAATTCTCTATCAGACGGTACAACCTTTCGTAATCCTCCAAATATTTTCGAATAAAATCAGAGCTTTCGGCAATCAGTTTATCCCAATCATAACTGAGGAGTTGATCTTGGTGAATCCCCACCCATCTAGCAGCAATGGGGCGTTCGCTTTGGATCAATTGCCTTTGTTGCTCATCCAGATTGCTGCTTCTTCCAATTACTTGGTAATCCAGTTTGTATACAAGCTCCTGGGTGTTGCCATCTACTCCTACGGTAAAGTAAATTTTACGCCCATCGTGTCTTTGGTGAAAAATTCTGGCCCAGGTATAATGCTTAAATATCTGACCAGAACGCCGAAGCTCTGTCCAACTGCGCTTTGATTTTTGTTTAAAGTCAGGGAACTGTTCTACCAAGCTATTTGCCCAGTGAATGGTTTTATCCCAAAGCGGATCAATGACTGTCTGTCTTACATCCTGATGTGCTGGATTCTCAGTTTCGTAAGGCTGATCTACAATAGCTGAAAAACCAGCTATTTCTTCCTTAGTGAAAAAAGGCATGCCTGGAGTGCGGACAACGCGGTAATTGCGGTAATTCTCTTCGTTTTGCCAAAAGTCGAAGCAACGATTCATTTCCGTGATGCCAAAGAAATCTTGTTGTAATTGCCTCTTACTTCCAAATCCCAATTCAGCTGCTATGTTATAAAGGCCGGGACCGTGTGTATTATCTTCCGTTTCTGATTTGCTAGCCCCTTCCTTACTACCTATACTGTACGTTACTATTGCACTCAGCAATGGTCGATCCTGCTGATGCTCAAATTCAGCAATCTCCCCTAGTACTCGACTAAGTATTGAACGATCGGCTTCTGTAGCGGTAGTGATACCCAATGCTCTAGCCACATCTCCATAAGAAATAGGTCCTCGACTTCTAGCGTGAGCGCGATCAATTAGTAGTTTTCTGATTTCCGTGTTCACTATTTCTGGGTTTTATGCTTCTTTATCCTTTCCAATAACACCGCCGCAGGCTCCCAATCCGGCTCCGCCCGACAAGCCGCCAGCTCGGCCTCCGTGAGCAGCTCGCCCGCAAAGGCTTTTTGCAGGATGCTCTGCCGCAGCCGCTCCGCCCGCTTTAAGTTCGCGACGATGTCTTTTTCTACCTGGTCGCAGACGGACAGGCGGGATTCGATCTCCTGGACGATTTGGTGTTGTTCGGGGAGGGAAATAATTTGAATTGGGAGATTATTGAGAATTTCAGAATTTAGATTGGTCATTGTAGTTCCGCTTCCTTTATCCTCTAAATATGATACAACTCTTCTTTCCGACAATACAAGGCTATATAACTTTGCTTCAAAAATAGAGCTAAGTCGAATAAATAAACTTCCCGTCCCACACATCCAACCATTCTGATATTCCGAAATAAAGGCAGAACGCCCCATTTCTCCACGTCTGCCTAATATTATATCATTTGACTTTAATGCATATTGAGGCAAGCTGCTCGCTTTTTCTTCATCTATAAAGATTGCAGGTTTGATACTTTGATCTTTAATGTGCTTTGGATTAATAACAGGAACCCCTTTTTCTACATAATCGTGTCTATGCAATTGGCTCCCAAATGGGCCAATTTGGATTCTATTAGCAACTGATCCCATTCGACACCATTTCCAAAGGTTAGGGATATTCGGGAGCCTTTCAGATTCTTGTGAAGTCAAAATAATATCATGCTTTAACTTCCTTGGCTTCTTAGGCTTCTTCCCCACCTTCTCCTCAGCTTCCCAAACCCGCACAGCTTCCTCCCACTCCACCAGTTGCTCCTGGTAATACCGCTCGCGCTCGGCCTGGATTTGGGCCAGCAGTTCTTCGGCGGTAGGCAGGTCGGTTTGCTGCTCGCGCCAGGCCCGCGTCAGCTCGCCCTCGAAGGCTTTTTTCAGGACGGCCTGGCGGTAGATTTTTAGTTGGTCTTGCGCGCGTTGCAGGCTCGCTATCCCTTCCTCCAACTCATGGAACAAGGCTTCCAGCTTGGTGACGATGGCGCCTTGTTCGGGGAGGGGCGGGAGGGGGATTTTAAGTTTTTTGAATCTTGATTGGGTTAAATTCAATCCACTTTCACTACCTCCCGTTTTCATCCTGTCTATCTGGCTCTCCGCATTAGCACTTTGTAAATATTGAACCAAATATTCGCCGATAACGAGCCGTATATCAGGCTGAAACCTGTACATTTTACCCGAGAGCAATAAGCGTTTCCTTGTTTGTCTCACTCGACATGCAATACCACATCTGTTTCGAGGGCCTGCACAAGTCAAAAGTATATCTCCTGTTACCACTTCTAGGTGATCCCGTATAGCCTTGTCTAATGGTAATTCTTTGTTTTCAAATGGTCGAAATTCATTTGCCTGAATAGCGGTGGTTTTTAATACCCCCCATATATCTTCCGAAGGAGATGCATGCGATTTACACTGTGGGCTCCAGCCTTGGTTGATTTTTTTGCCGTTTGGCAAAGTAGTCAACAAGTCAATAATTTCAACTTCAACCCAACTAGCTATATCTAAATTGTTTCTACTTTCCTTTATCATCATCGTTTTAAAACCTGTTTTACTAAGAAACACCAATAACTTTAAAAATTAAGCCACCAAGGCCTCATTCAATTCCCCAATAATCGTGTCCATTTCCCCACCAAACAATTGGTACATGCGCCCACGTCCACCTACGGCGTCGAAGGGCGTATAGTCCAGATCGTCCAGCTCCAGGTGGAAGCTACCGGCAATGTGGTCTTTGAGCATGCGCAGCCACTGCATTTGGTCTTCCGTAAACTTCAGCGGACCGGCCTGCTTGCCAAAGGCCCACTCCTGAAAGCGGCGGTCTACCACCTGCGGGTAGGGCGTCAGTTGCTCGTCGATGCCACACACGCGGCGCACCAAAGATACCAAAGCTACCAACTCCTGCTTGGGGCGCTGGGCCTGAATGCTATCTACCTGGGCGTAAGCGTCCCACACGGCGTGGGGGGCCAGTGCGGGTTTGTCTTGCTGGATGCGTTCCAGCAGCTCGCTCACCATACGGAAGGTCAGTTCCCTCCGCTGGTAGGGTTGGCCGTAAAAGAGGCGCAGGGCGGTGATCTCGTCTTTGTGAGCCGCTATATAAGTGGCAAAATCCTCCACCGTTTGGTGGGCTTTGTCGGCACTGGTTTTGTCCCACTCGCTTTTGGTTACGGCATCCAGGTTATGGGTGTCGATGATTTGCTCGTGTACTTTGCGTACCTGCTCCAGGTATGCATTGACTTCGCCGGTAAAGTTGGCGGCGGCACTGCGGGTCAGTTCTTGCTGTATTTGTTCACTTACCACCTCCGGCGCGGGACTGCTGGGGTCTTCACGGCGGCGTTGGTCGGTGGCCTGTTCCAGTACGTCGGGGTCGTAGGCGTGCAGCAGCTCGCGGGTGAGCTGGGGCAGGTCTTTGCCACCCGTCAGCTCGCGTAGGCCTGCTTTTTCCTTATCCGTCAGTTGCTTGTCCAAGCGAGTGAGGCGGCTGGCCAGTGAGAGGAAGAGGTCTTCTTCGGCCACCCCCATACTTACCGCACCGAGCAGGTCTTTGAGCGGTATCCCGCGCTTGCGTTCCAGCGGGCGGGTATTGGTCTTTTTCGATTTGGTGACGCCCACCGCATCCACGATAATGAAATGGGTTTTGGCCTGGGCACCGCTCGACACCTGGCGCAGGCTGTCCTGGTTGATGGTACGCGTGCCCCGCCCCATCATTTGGGTGAAGTAGTTGCTGCTTTTTACGTCGCGCATAAAAAGCAGCACCTCCAGGGGTTTCACATCGGTGCCGGTGGCGATCATGTCTACCGTCACGGCAATACGGGGGTAGTAGTCGTTGCGGAAGCGGGCCAGCAGGGATTTCGGGTCTTCGTCGATCTTGTAGGTTACTTTTTTGCAAAACTCGTTGCCCTCGCCAAACTCTTCGCGCACAATACGGATGATGTCGTCGGCGTGGCTGTCGGTCTTGGCAAAGATCAGCGTCTTGGGCACCTGGTAAGAGCCGTCGGCATTGAAGCGCTGCGGGAAGATCTCCTTTTCCAGGGCTTGCCGAAAGGCTTTGATGACATTGCGGATCTGGCTGGGGTTGACCACCTTTTTGTCCAGGTCGCGGCGCTTGTATTCCAGGTCTTCATCCTGTTGCTGCCAGCGTTTGCGGCGGCTTAGTTTTTCGCGGCGCTCTACATCCCACCCTTTTTTGATCACGCCCCCACCCTGGGAAATGGCTGTTTCGATGAGGTAAATTTCGTAGCCTACATTTACCCCGTCGGCTACCGACTCTTCGTAGGTATACTCACTCACCACGTTCTCGTTGAAGTAGCCGAAGGTGCGCACATCCGGCGTAGCCGTGAGCCCCACCTGGAAGGCATCAAAATAGTCGAGCACCTGCTGCCAAAGGTTGTAAATAGAACGGTGGCACTCATCAATCACAATAAAATCGAACTGCTCGATGGGTATCCGCTCGTTGTACACTACGGGTAGAGGTTCCTTCTTGTTCTTTTGCTGTTCCAGCCAGCTGCTCTCGTTGGGGTTTTCTTGCTCAGCGGCATCGTCGAGCTCCTCCCCTTTCAGGATGGAGTACAATCGCTGGATGGTAGAAATGCACACCTGGCTATCCGGCGCGATGTAGCTGGAGGTGAGCCGCTGTACATTGTAAAGCTCCGTAAACTGGCGGTTATCGTCTTGGGGTTGGTAGGCGCGAAATTCCTGCTCTGCCTGTTCGCCCAGGTTTTTGGTATCCACCACAAAGAGGATGCGCTGGGCATTGGCGTGCTTGAGGAGTCGATACACAAAGGTAGCAGCGGTAAAAGTCTTACCAGC
>NZ_JBOEFX010000008.1:0-25084 GCF_050633125.1 Lewinella sp. | reverse complement strand
ATCTGGGCCGGGCGTAGTCCCTGCTTGTTCAGCGCAGGCATACTTTGCAAACGGGCACGCAGCGAGTGTGTTTGTTTGAGCCAGGTAGCTAAAGTTTCTGGTCGGTGAAAACTGAATACGCGGCGGGCACGCGGTTTAGGGTCACGCTGGTCGGTAAAATTGGTAAGCGTCCCGGTACTTTCGTAAATGAAATGGATCGGCTGATCACCGACGTACTTCCAGGCAGCATCAGCATAGTTCTTGGATTGTTCCTCAACGGCGGAGATGCGGTGGCCTTCCTCTTCGCGCTTGGCTTCGATCACCCCTACCGGCTTCGCATTGACGAAGAGGGCATAATCTACCGGCCCCACTTCCGTCTGATATTCGCGGATAGCTACGCCCGTACCATCTAAGATATTTCCTTTGTTCTTGTCGTAGACCAGCCATCCGGCTAGCCGTAGCATTTCATCAATTTGGTCGCGAGCACGCTGCTCTGGATCCTGGTTGATCGTGTGCTTCATCTTCCTGCCTGTTGTTCGCGCGGGGGACGGAACGCGTAGTTTAGTTTTTAAGGTTAGCTGCATTTGCAGCATTTGTCCTTGTTTGTACGGGGGAAGATAGGGAATGTTTTGGAGGGGAGGTAAAATAGAACAGCCATTTAGAGGTCCTGTACAATCAAACAAGTAGGTATTCTCGTCTGCACCCCTCAAACATTGCAGCGTTTTAAATAGCTAAAGCAGAGAAGATGTCAGTTGGGTACAGAAATCTCAATATTGCAAACCTTTTCCAAGTAATCGATGACCTCCTTGTCTCTCTCTCCCAGGAAATACAGGAGAAAATACACATCGTTCCATTCATCATCATTTGGCATCCGATGATCAGAAATATGGGCTTGTGAAGACAAGGAAGTTGCGCGCTTAAATTGAAGTTTTTGCACATCCACAGATGTATACCCCTCTCGTCGAAGGGTTTTATTGGCAAAGCCCTTGGCAATCATCCTAGCAACTTCTTCTCTGACAAGAGAAATATTCGTATCAGAATCAATTGCGTTCTTTCCTGGAACATATCCAGGAGTAAAGACTTCATTATTTAAGGCAGCATCTAATGCGGCCATGATTGTATGCTCCAAGTTAGGTTTAAAGATGAACACTCGCACACCGAATTGATAGAGTTGATCATAGTACAACCGGTTAGCATAATTGGTCATACATAAAATCTTGACCTGGCCATCAGTACCAAATTCATCAATAAGGTGTTCAGCCATATCAATACCTACCTTGCTTTCTGCTTCACGTGAACCATATTTCAGATCTAGCATGATGATATAGGTGTCGGTTGAAGACTCAATTTCACTTCTCAGATATTGCATTAAAGGACCATCAGCGAAATTGCCTTTTGGTGCAGGATGCTTAATGTATTTTTCAATGCGATAATCTTCTGGTAATTTGGATTGCACAAGGTCACGTACTGCCTCATAATATAAGCGGTCATCATCTACGAAAATAATCTTATTCATTGCTTAGCTTTTTGGAAGTTCGATAGTAATTATAGTTAACTCTCCAGGGATAGACACCTCCACGTAAACTCTACCATTATGTTCTTCAACAAACTTGCGCGTAATATAGGTGCCCATTCCGTTGTGAGCAGTCGTTTTCTGAAATAGTTCATCCTTCATCTGTTCATCCATCCCTTCACCTGTATCTTGAAGTCTTATCAGCACAGAATCCGGCGTATTTAGTGCTTCAACATACAATCTTTTTATAGTAGAGCTTTCCATTGCACGAATGGCATTGGAGATGAGGTTTCGAAAAACCGCCTCCATACTTCTAACATCAACCTTCAGCCAAATGCTCTCAGGTATATTTGTTGAAACCTCAATATGTGCTTGAGTAAACTCTATGGTGAAGTGCTTTATAATGTCACCCACTAATTGCGACAGCTGCCGATTTTCAGGCTCTAGAATAGATGTTCCTGATTGATATTTACCCCAAGCCTCCAGCGACCGAGCAAAATTTTCGCAGCGTACAATACCGGTATGGACTCGTTCTGCCTTTTGTCTCAAGCTTCTGAGATCGACTTGCTCTTTTTGAAGGTCTTCAATCATATTATAGGCTGATATTCTCGCGGGTGTCAAGGGAGCCTTCATATCATGTGCAATAATTTCGTAAGTCTGAATAACTTCCGAAATATTGGTCGTATTCATCAATATCCTTATAGACTTTCCCTTTTCCAAAAGACTCAAGGTAACCGCAGAAACAATGTGTTTACCATCTCTTACCCCTGAGTTTCTATACTCCGCTTTTCCTTCCTCTAGGCATTTATTAATCGCTTTCTCAATATCTCGATAAGAGCTTTTCTCAACCAGTTTCTTATTGATAAAGTCAGTACCATACCATTCGTCAAAAGTATCATTGGTCCAAGTCACTAATGAGTCTGCGTTCATCAAGGCAATCCCCGTTTGGCTTCTATCCATCGCAAGTTTGAATTCTTGCAGTGTAGCTGCCATGTCCCCTAGTTGGTATCTCTGCCGATACAAATAGAAGATACCAATAAGCATAGCAAAAAACAGAACCGGGATGAACCAAAGTACCTTGCTCAGGATATTAATGTTCTCATCATATACCTGTCGGTAATATTCCTGATCAATGACCAGTCCAAATATCCACGCTCTTTTCTGGTCATAATAGAATACTCCAAAACGTTCTTTCTCCGGAGATGATTCTACTTCATACCTATCTGTAACAAATTTATTTGGCGTCGCTTCCAACCCAATTCTAAGGCTATGGAAAGCAGTATCCCACATTAGACCTCCGGCTTCCGCATTCGTACAATCAATCCATTCAGTTTTAGCGTTTACCAGTATAGTACCATCCAAACTATCTACAAATAGCCTCATACTTGAGCCAGTTGCTGTCAATTGCTGACAAGCTGCTTGCAATTCATTACGATCCGAAATGTTGACGAAATAAACTAGAGAATCACGAAAACGCGATGCATCATACTTTTGAAAATACTTGTAGGGAGTATCTCTGCTTAACTGTACTCTTTTATACTTAGAATAGACATAAGCACTCATCAATAGTAATGCTAAGGTTAAAATGATGAAGCTTAAAAAAAATGCTAATCTGCTTGAGTTATTGGTCATTTGAAGAAGACTTTTCATAAAGTTATTCTTTCCTCACCAAAAGCTAACCGGAATTACTAAAGGATTGGATTAAGAATTCTTAATTCCATCAAAAAGTTAGAGCACCTTCTATTTATCCTAAGTGCCAAATACGTGTTACCTAGAGCCTATATTGCTACTCTGCGTCCTGTTAAGAATTCTAAATTTGGCCGTTAATTATTCCTTGTATCACAGTTAATGAATATTACACTTAATGGTAATTGAAGTCCTCACCTTTGCAGTATCAGATGATGTCAGAGATATCAGATGATTCCGAAAACAATTGCTTTACCAAACTTCAATTAACCATGTTTTACTTCCGTATCAATCGCCTGAAAGTCTATGACAATCGGGAAAAAGGTTTTCTCTTCTTCGGGAAAGGGAAGGCCGAAATTAAGCTACTAAGCTTCATTAGCACAGATCATAGTGGCCTTCCCGACATGAGTGGCTACTTAGAGACCAATGATCCAGGCGAGAAGCGCGCCATCTTGGAAAACGCGGTCAAGTCGATCATCAGTACTCGTGTATTCCATGAGGCTACTCACATCAAAGATGGCCACATCTTCACCTTTGGTGATGCAGGCTATGTGTTGTACCAAAATCAGCAGATCCCTCAGGACATCCACTGGCTATTGCTGGCCTATGAAAGTGATCAGAAGCTCCGTGAGCAGGCTGACCTAGCAGAGAAAGTATTGCAACGCGGCGACTTCAAGAGCCTTGGCAAATCTGTTGAGAAAGTATTAAAAGCTGCCGCGAATCCTTACACGGCCTTGGGCCTGGAGCTGATCACGTTTGTTGGTCGCACTTTAGTACAGGTCGCAAAGAATGACAAGGATGACTTGGTTGGCGTTTCCTACGCCTCATGGAACCGCGTTGAACACTACCCACATGGTATTCGCGACAAGCGCGACATGAGAGACATGCTCAACAATATGAGCATTGATTACACCATGTTCGGATACGAAGATGGCATAAAAAAGGCCCTAGAGAAGGCCAAACGGTAATCAATTATTCAATGAACGGCACGACTATTTGGTCGTGTCGTTACAATCCCTTCAATCATGAAATACATACTGATCCTGTCTATATTTCTGCTCCCCAATTCAGCAGCAAATTCTGTAGTCGAAATCTTCGTTGTTAAAGCACATTCACAAGTAATTCTGTACGCAGCACCATGGGATCAGAATAGTCTCAAACGGGAAACGTACTTAAAAGAAGCCATTGCTATTGATCGATGGCATGAATACGTTCGAATAGATATAGATGAAAACAAGAAAGGTTCCTATTGGTATGTTCGTATTGACAGCAAGACAAGGCTGTACAAGCGAAAGTATATCTATACTGGTCCTTCTTTGAAGTTCCACGATGGAAATGACGCTATCATTGATTCTCTGGTTCAAGATAGTCTCATTCAAATTCAAAATTAAATTCACATGCATCAAGTATATGACCTCTGGCCGGCATTCTCTCTTTATTGCATAAAGGGAATAACTATTCTATTTCTTGTACTAACAGCTGTATCCTTTGTAATAATGAAGGCAAACAAAAAAGCATTCGCTCCTGCAGCAAAGCTACTCCTTCTCAGTTTGGGCTTCGCTATTTTCGGTCTAGTCATGGGACTATTCATTGGATTAAGCGAAAACCCAATAGTAGGAGCAGTATTCGGCCCATTGATGACCTTCATAGGAGGGATTTGTCTCTATTTCTTCACAAAGAGTGACGTGCAAGAACTGAGCAAAGGATTAGTTATTCCAATTAGCATCGCAGTCTCCTCATTCTCGCTTACTCTCATGATTGGTACAGAGCTAGGTTCCACCTCAAGAAGTTATAAGGAACACCTCGTACAAGAGCGACAGCTGAGAAATGAAATAGCTAAAATGATCATTGAACGGAAGCTTGAGTTAGCGGATTCTTCAAACATTGATGCAATAAATCCTAGGAGTGTTATGAATGAGTACGCTGTACCTCTCCTATTGGTAGAAGATACTCCTGCCACTCTAGATGAACTTACAGAAGATAATACGCCCCAAATGGATTTTAAAAAATGATTTTTTGCTAGCATTTGAAGCTGTAGTGGCACAAGGGATAGTTCATCATTGTGAAACTACAGCTCATTTGCATTATCCACGCTCATCTTTATTAGTCGCATATTATACATCATCAAAACCTACCCGGAATACCCTAACTACATAATAAGTTTCCGTACTGGCCATTAGCGCGAATGCATTATGATCTCCATTTTTTCTTCTTGGGACAACTTACTAATAAAAGGTATACGGCTTGTTTTAACACAAGGTTATCTCCTGATGTAAAGAAAAAACACCTGCCCACATACGCAGACAAGTGTTGTTAAAAATTGTATTCAATTTCTTTGATTTAGGAGCTAACCTTTAACATCTCCTCCCCTACTCTACCCATCTCCTCTCGCTCGTAACCACCGAAGAACAGCGGCCCAGCACCTTCCTGTAGTGCCTCACCAAGCAATTGGCAGATCAGTTGTGTTAGTGCGGTATCATCGTTTTGTCCTCCCTGCTTTCGGTTTCTGGCAGAGAGCAGTTCTCGGAGCTGATCACGAGTAGCATCATCAAAACGGAGTACGACTTCCTGTTCGCTGGTAGTATCGTCATCCTCAGCAATGGCTTCCTCGAGTAGGCTCGCCCATTGAAGCAGGAAAACTTCTCGATCATCTATTTCATCCGCAAGTTGGATCAAGTCGTTCCAGGTTTGTTCTAGTGCTTCCACGAATTCCTCCGGCAGGTCAATTAGCCTTTCAGACTGCTCGTTTTCTTCTGCCTCTTCTCCCGCGCGCTCTTCTACGCGTTCGGCCAGATCTTCAATGAATTCTTCTACCGATGGTGTACCCTCCCAGGCTTCATATTCATCGTTGACGATGTACAGCAATTCCTGGACCCAGGCTTTTGGAAAATGGGGATGGAGAATGGTGAGTTCCTGCTCTCCTACAGCAGGTGGGAGGTCGGAGCGATCTCTTCGTACAAGCCCCTGATTCAAAAGTCGGTTAACTTCTTCAGAGAGCGTAATACCTTTTTCCTGAGCACTGCCAGTAATGGCTTCGTGCAGTTCCGGTTCAATCCGGGCACCAATGTGTACTTTACTAGACATCTTGTATTTGTTTTATTTGCCACCAAGTTAAGACCGTGAACAGCGCGTTAACAATTGTGCACACTGGTGTCACAGCTATTCGGTTCTTTTCTTAGTGGTTTTCCCGGCTTCTTGTCACGCCTAAGTAGCACCTTGGTCGCTATTCGCCGTAAGGGAAGGCCTAAATCCTCCTTGAAAGCATCCAAAAACGAGATGGCAGCTTCGCGTTTACGTTCTGCTTGTTTCCGGCAACGGGCACAGCAGTAGCGAGCACGGCTACGCTTGGTGGTTAGTTTGCTACAGTTGACACAAAAAAACGTGAACCGCTTAGAACGGCTACCTGCTTTTCGAAGCTCGCTAGCGGGGGCATCACGAATGACGTAAACAACCTGCCGGGTTTCCTCCTCCAAAACGTTCACAAAGGTTTGCAAAGCGGAGAGATAGCTTTTGTCTTCTTCCATCTTAATCCTTATTTAGGTTTGAATACTGTTCTAAAAGCTGGGTATAGTGTTCCACCCATTTTTGGTTGTTCTCAATAGCAGAGAGCGTTCGTGAACTCACTGTTTCGCCTCTGCGCTCAGTAACCAGTTTCTTTTGTGTATGGCGGCCTAAGCGTTTCTTGTAGTCTTTCAGACGTTGTTTCCACTGCCGTAAATCATATTCGGTTGGTGTGTCCTTTATAGCACACGAATTTTTCGTGTGTGCACGCTCCGTGTCCGTGTTTTCGGTAGCTTGTCGGAAGCCTATCTGGCGACGTTTGCTGGGAATCAGAATCACATTATCCTCCTCGCTGGCTGCTGCTTCTTGCTCTAGTCGTAAGGTGATCTTGATGTTGTTGATCGTCGTAGGGTCGTAAAGTTCTTCTCTATCAGTAGGAAGGGGCGCGGGTGGTGTGGCATCCTGAAAACGCTTGATCCGCTCCTGAAACCAGTAGTTCAGGCGTTCACGTAGGGCCTGCCAGGCGTTTATCCAAACCGAAGGCATGAAGTCGTATTGGCTGATTTCTACCTTGTCTTCGATACCGGAGCCTTTAGCGTGAACACGATCCAGAATGACGGCAACGCAGAAGATGAACAGACAAACCAAGGTAAACCAGCCTAAGCCAAGGCCATAGTTACTAACGGTAGTATCACGCTGCTGAAGCGCTAGGGTGTTCACTCGTTTAATACTATCCAATTCAACTGTATACGCAGTGCTTACAAGGGTTAACGCGTCTTTAGCCGCTGTTCTCAGATCAGTAAACGCAGCTTGCCGCTGGCGCTCTAATTGCGCCAAAGCTTGTGCACGTTCCGCTTTTAATTGATCACGTTCCAAAAGGACTTGATCTTTTCTAGTCGCGAAACTTTGCTTTGTTCTGATTTCTTTATGGCGGTAATTCCGCAGTTCACGTTCCTTTACCGCAATGCTTTGATCAAAGGCAGTACTAGTGGCTGTCATCTCCGCTGCAAACCGTTCCGCAAGTGACGTACTGTCTTGGGTGAACAATATCCGCTCCTCCTGCTCCTGCGATTGATAGATACTGTCAACGGGGGTCGTTTCTTGCTGAGTAGCCTCCGGAGCGAAGGTGTCAACGATAACTTTTGAGTTTTTGAAAGACAGCAACCCAGAGGTTCCTAGCAGAACGATGGTTAACAAAGCGACAGCGATGGTCATCGGAAGATGTAAACCCGCGTAGCGGCGGTACAAAACCGCGTCTACCGATTGCGGGGCCAACACCCGCAGACCGATTTCGATAACGGCAGTACCCAGCAATGCAACTCCTAACGCAATTACAGCAGCTACGTCTGGGAAAATGGGTTGCAATGCTGATAGCGAAGCCGTATAAATAATCCCAATTTCCGTAGCAGCACTGACCAACTGGGCAGCCGTCTTACTACGACGAATCGTACGAATGAGCATCGCGTAAACGGAGAAGAACTCCTCATCATGGGGTAGCGTTTTTAGTTGTTTCATGCATATAAATTTTAGAGTTGGATTTCTTTTTTCTGGAAGTCATAAAAATGCCGGTCAAAGCGGTCAAGCGGTCAAAAAAGGCATTAACTAACTGAAAAAGAATACATTGAAGCTGACCACTAAAGGCCTTCTTCTTGACCGATTGACCGTTATCCTATTTTAACTCGTAGTCATGCGAAATGAGTAGTGGTCAAAAGCGGTCAAAACAGGCATAGTGCTTTTTATTGATTTTCAGTTAGTTATGTTTTCAAGTGGTCAAGAGTGGTCAAAGGCGGTCAAGGATATTTTCCTGATTTACAAGTACTTAAGGTGGTATGATTATTATTTTGACCACTTCACTTAAGATTTACGCTCGATAAAATCCAAATCAAGGTCCTTCATACCTTCCACTTGGAACTGCATACAGCGGACCGACTTAGCGAAAGGAGGTTCCCCCAGTGTTACTCGGGTAGTTGACCGATTATCCTTAGCACTTTGAAAATAGGATTGCATCATCAAATAGCTCTTAAGCGTGGACTCATCAAGCACATTGAGGTTCTGCTTAGTCGCCTGCTCATAGTAAATAGGGAAGACCCGCTTCAGGTCAATGGAAAGCAGCCCTCCACCTGTAATCTTGTAGTGCGTATCCCGGTGAATCTTATTTTGATCCAAAGCATCAAATACCTGCCAAAACTGATTGACCTCATTGGTCTTCGACATGTATTCCGCCTGTGCCTTGATTCGCTCCCGTATGAAGATGTAAGCCTCTTTGTAATCAAAGGGGAATTCCAGGTGAGCAGAAAGAATCTTGAACGGTGTCAGGAGCGCCGCCACATTGGTCAGCGTCCGCTCCTCCAGATGACTGGTGACGGAATCTTTGCGTAAGTGCCCGTAGACTTTTTGGAACACGGCTAGGAAGTTCTCTTCCACAATTTTCCGGTGTTGTAATATCTCCAGCAACACATCACCCAAGCCGCCTTCAATCTTCCGTTCTAGCTCATTGTAAGCCGCCTTCTCAGCAGCTGAGAATTTGGTCTTATTGAAAAGCAAAAGCAGTACACGACTAAAGAGGGCGTTTTCCTTGGTCGGCATTTCCTGACCACCGAGAATGACGGCGGAATTTACCAGGGTTGCGTGAGTACGGTTATCGTTGGTGGTTTGTGCCCGCTCGTAGCCGATGCCGTCGTAGACATTCTTCAGCATCTCGATCAGGTTTGGACTGATCTTGTTCTTATACTCTTCGAATGCCTGTAGGCCGTTGCGAACCTGCGCCAGCTTACGGGCAAAACCTTTCGGGCTTGAGGCACTGCCCAATCCGATCGCATCGTGCGCTCCGTACTGGCCGAACAGCCGGTGCATGGCATTCCGGAATGTGGTCTTACCGGTGCCCTTAGGCCCAAAAAGGAAGAGCAAAGGAAAGCAATTTGCGTACCGGAAAACAATATCCCGGAACACGGCGGCTACAACATAGCAGATGCCAACTTTGGCATTGTTACCAAACACAGCACAAAGA
This sequence comes from Lewinella sp., assembly GCF_050633125.1. Taxonomy (NCBI): domain Bacteria; kingdom Pseudomonadati; phylum Bacteroidota; class Saprospiria; order Saprospirales; family Lewinellaceae; genus Lewinella; species Lewinella sp. The sequence goes on along the minus strand of NZ_JBOEFX010000008.1, from coordinate 15,398 downwards.
CAACTTGCCCATTCACTAAAGGAGGAGTTCCCAGCCTGGAAGACAAACTTTCGCTCATTATGGTACTCCTGTTCAGCATCCTCATTTACCTTACTGAAGGCTGGTAGGTAGTACTTCTGATCATTAATATCAACGATGCCGTATTCGTTAACCTCGTAGAAGTTCTCACCGTCGAATACACCATTGGCAAAGGCGTATAGGTTCGTTTCAGGTTGGTGCCCTAAAATGGCGATCTCCTCCGCCTGCATCTCATGTTGGTAGAGGTACTCTTTTATTACTGAAAACTGGGAGCCGGTCCAGGAAGGAACAAAGTTCCCCTTACCCTCGATGATCGCCGCAAACTCACTCGGTTTGGATAAGCTCCTGACCGGGCAGCAGATAATGGCACTCTCGTCAAAGATATTCGTGCACTGTAGAATCCGTTTGGGCTCCCTGCTGTCCGTCAAGAGATAGAGCGGTGTAATCGTGAAATTACTGACATGCTCCTTGCCTCTCCTGTTGGAAGGAAGGTAGTAGCGACCGTCCTTTATCTCCAGACTGCCGGATTCAGGTGCTGGTAGCTCCTGATCAATAACTGGATCTGGTGTTTGGATGATTAGCACCCCATTTGGCGTCCTTCTGAGTGGCGCTGGTTTGGGAGAGGGTGGGGGCAACGATCTGGGTTGGCCATTCACCGACTCTCGTTGGGCCATTATCCGCTGAGCATCGTACGATACTCCATTTACTTGTGCGTGTGCCAAGAAAGAACCTATAGACACTAAACCCTTGTCTTTTTTTAGTGCCCGATCAAACTCCTGATCCGTTTCATTAGCATTGTAATCCGGATGAAATCGACTAACGGCATGGACATACTGCCGCCCCACTTCCCCGAACTGATTTGCTAGTGGTAGAAGTACCTTCGCAAACCAAGCTTCTACTCCGGAAGTAAGATCCAACTGGCGTTCTTCGATCTGCCGGATAACATCCTGGACTTTTTCCTCCTCGGTGAATTCGATCTTGTATTTTGGCAACAGTTTTTGAGTAGGGGAACCGTTGTGCTTCTTTGATTCAAGGGGGGTATACTCAAACACTTCACTCTGTTCATTATAGTAAATCTGAGTGGGAGTCGTATACGCAGGAAACCACATACGAGAAATATCCGATGTGCTAGTGTCGATGTGTTCATCTTGCTGTTCACCCTTCTTTTTTAAAGGCACACCGAGTACTTCACTCAAGTGCTGTGCGATGGCCAGGTAGGCATCCTTCCGTTTTCCTTCGGGATAGCTTGCCCATACATAAATACGGGTGCCACCGCCGACACTCTGCTCCATCCGGTAGACATAGGGACTATCCGAAACCCGGTAAAAATTAGAGAGATAGCTGTTTTCATCACCTCCGTCAATATCGAAAAGAATCAGGGGTGGGGCATCGTTCAAAATGCCTCGTACTTCCCAATCTCCAATGACGAATGGAGTCAGTTCTTCTACCTTTTGCTTTTTGTAAGCAAGGGTATCTGTCATCTTAAGGGATCGCAAGAACTCCGTCTTTTGCCGGCAAGCATCCTTACTGGTTTCTTCAAAAAGGGCTTCGAGTGTGACCACTTTTAGTGGAGCTGCCCCATTAAGAACCTTGACACTTCTAAAGAAAGTAACGGGGGTGTTTAACCTCGTGCTGGGGGCAATCTGGGTTAGAACTAGTGTTTCTTGCTTCATCCTTATACGTTTTTCATTAGGTTAGAGAATCGTACAGGATGCCTCGTGAGAGGTACAGCGAGATCTATAAGACTGAAAACCAATCGCCTAAATAAAGAGACGAATTGATGCAAAAACTTGTATTCTCCGGTGAGAATCGTTATTTTGGGACTGTAATTAGACATCAATGAGATGTTTTTGAAAAGCACTGAATGGCCGTTCAGTGCTTTTCGTGTTTAAGAATTAGAGAGAACTGGGTCGAGTGCTGCTTCAAGATCTTCTTTGAGTTCATCGTATTTGGCAAATAACTTGCCTCCTAATCTGTACAATCTGATTTTGCCATCCTTGTGCATTCGAACTATAGTTCGAGTACTCACATCTAGTCTTACTGCAATACTTCTTATACTCAGCATTAATGGTTGATCGATTTTATCCATAATAAGTTGATAATTAATTTAAGAATGACTTGTCATTCATTTGTAGTAAAAAAATGAGACACACCGATGTCTGCCGTAAATATACAAAAGGCACGCGAAAAAGAATGAATTGTCATTCCTTTTCTGAAAAAAAAGTTACTTGTCACGACTAGCGAACTTACCACAATGATTTTTGAGTAGATTAATGTAGAGCTGCTGGTACTCTTTTTTGGGAGGAAGATGCTCTAATATCATTTTTAAATGAAAATCGGTACTCGGCATATCCTTTTGGTCTGATAAACGATCAGTCAAATAATCTTCATCAATTCGAGATTTTGAACCAAAATAGTCCGTAAGAAAATCCTTAAACCGATCTAATCCATCATCTATGATCCAGTGATAATAAGTACTTCCAAAAATATAGTCCTCTTTGTAGTCATTGTAGTAATCGAAATCATACAGAATAACTAATGCATACAATTCTTGCATTCTTTTGAAGCCCTCAGAAACTAGTCCGCCTAATTCCTCTAACTTTTTAGGGAAAGTCCAATCAGGATACTTAGCATTGATTTGCCCTGAAGCGAACAAGGACTCGTACTCAAGCTGCTCCAAGTATTCAAGAATCATCCAGAAGTCTGGAAATATACTTGTTCTAAAAAATCGCGCACGATCGGCTATACCAATAACCGAGTAATCGTCCTGCTCGTTGGCATCTTCGTACCTGATAATATTTTCGTAAAAATCTAAGGATTTTTTCAGATGCTTAGCGTGTCCTCGAATGACTTTAGTGATATTGTCATTTTCGAAGGCTTCAAGGTCTTCCTCTTTCCACATCAGGTAGCGCCCATTCACAAGCACATCCGGTACTTTAGTGTTCTGCCGATTGTAAGTAATTCGTAAATAAACAGGATGGAAGCCACTCTCTTTCCGAGATGCAGATTTGTTCAAAAACAACTTAAAACTAACCTTTCTGGCTTTTTTACTACTCATCTTTTTTACTTTTCCCAACGTATCCGTTCCATCACATCATCCTGGATTTTCTTACTCATATTGACGTACTGCATGGTGGTTTCTATCTTAGAATGCCCCATGTAACCTTGTAAAGTGGGAATAGGAACTTTTACCGCCATATTTGTACCGAAGGAATGTCTTCCTACGTGGCACGTCAAATGCTTGTCCAAGCCTGCTACTCGTGCTACCGCTTTGATGTTTTCATTAACGACGGTGTTACTTAGTCCTTCAAACAAGGCTGCTCTGGGTCTACTGCCGTACTTTTCGAGACAATACTTCATCCATCTTTGCGCACGACTTTCTTCCTCATCTACGAAATGAAAAAAGGTATATAACGGTAAGTTTATTTCCTTTTTCGCACGACGTCTGTTCTTCACCATCAAAGCGCTATAGTGATAGCCTTTTCGTGTCTTTGTAATATTATGGGGTTTGATACAGACAGCATCGCTGAAACGCAACCCAGTGAAAGCCATCAGTAAAAAGATATCTCTAGCTTTAACCTGTTCTGAGCTGAGGCTTTTTATCTCCATCAATTCGATCAACTCCAACTCTTCTAATCGTAAAAAACCTTTAGGCCGTGCTCTCCCCTTATCGTATTTGAAATTATTATAAGGATTAAGCTCTGATTTAATAAAACCTTTGTTAACGGCTATATTAATGTAAGTTTTCACGTGCCGATGGTACTTATCAATTGTGGTCAGTTCTTTTTCTTCTCCAAGTAAGTACTGATGAAAAGCATCGAGTGTATCGTAGTTTAATTCCCGAAACGGTGTATCTCCAACGGCTGTACGCCAATGATTAAGCGTATTAAGTTGGGTTTGACGTGTTGATTCAGAAATCTCCTTCCTTTGTTCAGCAATCATTTGATAAAAAGAAGCAAACGAGAGTTCCTTTCCACCAGTTGCCGTAAATCTTTCATAGAACTCATTTAAAGAAATGTGTTCACCTCGGCGTTCGTTAATCATATCAATTTGATATTCCATTAACTCTGCCATCTTTCTACTCAGTAGAGAATTGTAAGCTAAAGCATTAGGGTGCTTTATTACCTGGCGACTTTTCTTATTCCATTGGTCTGGTTTTACCCGAACGCCAGTAGAAAAGTACTTCTGCTGAGTCTTGCGATTTGTACCACGTTGATAAGCGTAAATCCAGATGATACCCGTACCATCCTTATTAACTCGTTTTTTACGCTCAGAACTATGCATTAACCGAAAAGCAATAATCTTCATCTGTCTAAGATTTGGTTGAAAATCAATTGACAGACAGCGGTGTGCTCATTACTTTTTCTGGTGCAATTACCAGTGCAAATTCGATTTGACTATAAATGTCCTCGTTTGTCCACTTCTGGCGAGGCCTAAAATGACAATAGCCCTGATAAAATCAGAGCTATTTGTCTTAAATTGTAATTACTTGACTTTAAAAGTCAAAGAATTGAAAGCGGTCCGGACGGGACTTGAACCCGCGACCCCATGCGTGACAGGCATGTATTCTAACCAACTGAACTACCGGACCATATTTCTTCGCCGTTATAATTGAACTCATTCGTTCGACAGCGGTGCAAATTTAAGACGCTTTTTCCTTCCATGCAATACCTAAGCAAAAAAAAATTACTTTTTTTTCTTTCACACATTCTCTCTTCGGCACAAAAACACTGATAATGAATACCTTAACTAATATAATTTTTTTCTCATTTTCTCATTTATCCTTTTGTACTACCTTTGCGAAGCAAATAAGAAGTTCTGATGGGAAACTACGCTTTACCCGAGAACTGTAAAACGTCTACTATATGGTATTCCTGGAATTTGAGAAGCCTTTAGAGAAATTATACGAGCAGCTGGAAAAAATCCAGCAAGTAGCAGAAGAAGGAGATTTGGACATGTCTGATTCCATCAAGGAACTGGAAAACAAGATCCGTGCTACCCGCAAAGAAATTTATAGCAACCTCACCGGTTGGGAACGGGTACAACTATCCCGCCATCCAGAGCGCCCCTATACCCTGTATTACATCAGGGAAATGAGCCGCAAGTTTGTTGAGTTGCATGGTGATCGCAACTTCAAGGACGACAAGGCCATTGTAGGTGGTATAGCCAACCTCGACGGGCAGACTGTCGTGATCATCGGGCACCAGAAAGGGGTAAACACCAAAATGCGCCAATACCGCAATTTCGGCATGGCCAACCCTGAAGGTTACCGAAAAGCGCTACGCTTGATGAAACTTGCCGAACGCTTCAACTACCCTGTGGTTTGCTTGATAGATACTCCAGGAGCCTACCCAGGCATCGAGGCGGAAGAAAGAGGCCAGTCGGAAGCTATTGCCCGCAACCTGATTGAAATGGCTCAACTGAAGGTGCCTATTGTCTGTGCAGTTATTGGCGAAGGTGCCAGTGGTGGCGCCATCGGTATTGGTCTGGGCGACCGGGTATTTATGCTCGAAAATACCTGGTACTCGGTTATTTCTCCAGAATCCTGTTCTTCGATTCTATGGCGCAGCTGGGATTACAAGGAACAAGCTGCGGAGGCATTGAAGCTGACCGCCGACGATATGCTCTCCTTCGGCATTATTGATGACATTATCAAAGAGCCTACAGGCGGCGCACACGCTAATCCTGAAGAAATGGCCAAAATACTTAAGCGTCAGCTGAAAAAAGCCATAGCCGAGCTACAGGAAATGGATACAGAAGAACGGATTGAAGCCCGAATCAATAAATACGCTAACATTGGCGTTTATGATGTCGTGACGGAGTAAGAGCGTATTGGGAACCTAAATCTTGACTTATCCTTGTCAAGGACAAACCCCAAACACGCCCCTAAACAACTTCCATTCACGACTTGTTTCTGTATCTATGGGAATTATTGATCGCATCAAAGAACGGTTTTACCTAAAGTCCTTACCTGCTAAAATAGCACGTAACAAGGGCCGGGTACCTCGCAATATTGAAGAAGCCAAAACCATCGGCATTCTCTTCGATGCCACCGATATTGACTACCGCAAAAAGACCCTCGCATACGCCGACAAACTGCGCAAGCAGGGCAAAAAGGTCAGCACCCTAGGTTTTATCGCTACCGCCGATAAAGAAGCGACCTTTTCTTTCGATTTCTTTACCCTTCGCCAGATCGACTGGGCCCAACGCCCCAACGGCGACGCCATCACCCACTGGCTCAACCTTGATCTAGAGGTTCTTATCTGCCTCTTTCCTCAGTCCTCCAAGTTTACTGAATACCTAGCACTCCATACCCGTGCAGGGCTAAAAATCGGGCCCGTAGCAACCAATCCCTCCTGCTACGACCTCATGCTAGACATGCCTGCCAAAAGTACACCTCAGCAAATCATCCAACAGTATGAACAGGTGCTTGCCAAGACGGTACCGCAGAAAGTAGCGTAATTTAAAGTCGGAGGTGAGAAATCGGAAGTCGGAAGTATTTTCATATAGCTAGTCGCATTTGTACTATAGCCATGAACGACTTAAGTGTCCCCTGTTAATTCCGAATTCCCACTTCCCACCTCCGACTTCTACAACTGTACATGCAAATGATCATCATGTCGCACCGCAGCACAACCGTGGTAGCGAATCTTTCCGTAGCCACTTAGCCCCCAACGGGTCTTCAGATGAGGTTCCAAAAACAATTTACCGATTGCCTTACGGCGGGAAAAAGCACGGACGAGCTGGCGAGTTGGCTGCTCGGCTAAAACGTGTTTCTTCCCAAGAAAAGGCTTAGCCAGCCGTGGCAAAACACTGTACTGCCAGTAGCCCTTCTTTGCACAAGCAGCAGGTTGGTTAGCTTCTCCATCAAGCGGACCTGCACAGCGCCCATACCCTAAAAAACCTGGAGCCTTACTCGTTAGGGTTTCTCCTTTTTCATAAAAAAAAGCCAGATCAATCTTTTCACCATCATCATGACTGCGATGAGGAAGCAAAGGGAATCCATCAAAGAACGGGAAGTTAGCATCCAGGTAAGTGACGACTGCCCCCGGGGTTTCTTTCGCCAGCAATTGCGCAACAGCGATAACTTCTGACTTCAAAACTGGTTTTACATAATGCCGATTGGCCAACACCGTAAAAATATGCTGCGCCTGCAAAGGAACCTCCTCTGTCGCCCGATACGGCAGCGGCACTCTCCCATCTAACCGAGCAAAAAACGGAACAACTAACCAGACCAACAGGTACAATCCAGGAAAACAAGCCCAGCTCCAACGCTCACTAGGCAACAAGCGCTTCCATAGCAAACTCCCCAAATATACCACTCCCCCAATTTGAGTAGCAACGGTGAGAAGGATGAACAATAGGATACCCCATATGAATTTAAAGGTCTTCATCGTTTCTTTTTATAACAACTTCGTCATCCTCACCATCCCCCTGTATTTCTCATGCATCCGCGAAAAACTCAGGCGCAAGGTGCCAGTTACCCGATACCCCATTTTTTCATAAAAGCCCTGTGCTGCCTGTTGAGTATCCATTGCCTCCAACCACACTAATGCTTTACCCAGGTAGCGGGCTTCAGCATCCGTCGCGGCCATCAATTGCCGGCCCACACCTTGGCCATGCGTACTTGGATGTAAGTAAATACGGTGTAGCTTCAGTCCTACTTTGTCCGGATAATCAACACAGGGCTTGTGCCGCCGCCAGCGCAGAATACCAACAGGGTTGCCCTTCCACTTAACGATCCAGTAAGGAGCTTCTATTTCCGCCAGATCCTTTAGCACTGCTTCCACACAATACGTTTCGCGCAGGTACCATTCCCCACCATCCGCCCACAGGTGCGCATATACAGGAGGGTAACAAGCTTGCATGAGGGGTAAAATCGTGGCCGCATTGTCTTCCGTCACGGGCTCAAGTGACAAAGAAGGAGATAGTATCCTATTCTCTTTTCTCATACTTCACATTAGTCTAGATTACTCAAAGTTCCTCTCCCGCAGCATCATACATTTGTCGCCAATTGAATGCTGCTGGCCCTGGGCCTTGTGCATCCAATAATTCCAATTTTTCGGCAGCTTCTTCCGGCGTGGGCGCATGGCCTGCCGGCACCCACCAAAGCACCAGGTGAGGCTTCTCCATCCGCTCAAACCACTGCTTGCCGTTGCGCACAAAATAGCTATGAGCGGTGTGGTATACAAACTGCCGCAGCTGGTTGATGCTCTCCCATACCGACATATTGATGATCACCATATCGTCCGTAAATGGCGTTTCGATGCTGGTAGCAGAAGTCCCTTCTTCGTCTTTCAAGCGCCACACAAAACCGGGGTGCTTTTCGGCCAATTCGTTGATCGGCCCCAAAAAATGAACGAATTCTGCCAGCAAAGGACTATCCAACGGCTCCTTCATTTGGGCAACATTGACTTGGGCCAAGTGCATTTTTTCAATTTTCATTTTGTACTTTTTTTACACAGCGTCGCTTTTAAGAAAAAACAGAGCCTCACAAAATCAAACTATATGCCTATGTGATCAAAACAATCCAGTCTTCTCATTTCAACACATAGTCACAGAAGTTAAACGGGAAACACTATCTCGTAACAAACCTGACAACCTACCCTGCCCAATGGATGGCCCCGCCAACGGCTGCTCGGCTTGCTCCCGTTACAGAAGGTATCAGATTGGGGTATTTTTGCCAACGCAGAGCCCCTGCCAAAGCCATGAGCGCCGCTTCTTTGAAAGCGATGATATCAGGATCAGCAATCTCTAGTTGCACAGGCTCAATCGCAGCGGCGATACACTCGCACAAGAAAGCATTGAAGCCCCCTCCGCCAGCCACCAAAAGCTGTTGCTGATCAGTAAGTTTCAGCTGCTCGCTTTCTGCTACCTGCCGCAGGCTGGCAGCGATCTGCCCAGCCATGTGGTGACAATACGTGTGCAGGCGATCCTCCAAAGCGTATTGTTCGTCTTGAAAAAGGGGCAACAACTGCTCGCGCACCCAATCGTTACCCAAAGATTTGGGCGGTAATTGCACATGGAATGGCAGCGCGTCCGCAGCTTGCTTTAAGGCAGGAATCAGCGCTCCCGTACGAGCCAGCTGCCCATTTTCGTCGTAATCTTGGCCAATTTCCTGCATCATGGCATCCAATACCTGGTTGGCACCACCTACATCGAAGGCCACGTAACCACGGCCTGTTTTGATGCTGATGTTACTAATGCCTCCCAAATTCAGGCAGCCAAAATATTCAGAAAAAAAATACTGATCCGCCAGAGGTGCCAAAGGAGCTCCCTGCCCTCCCAGCGCCATATCTTGTGTGCGAAACTGATCGATCACAGGCACATTTAGCACCCCCGCAATGGCAGCACCATCACCTATTTGAGTTGTTGTTTGCTGATCGGGGTAATGAAAAACGGTATGCCCATGGCTCGCCACGAAATCGACTTTCTCCGGTAATTCATCAAGGAAAGTTCGCAGGATCTTGCCATAATACAAGCCCAGCTCGGTATGCAACAGCCACAACTCACGGCCACTCAGCGCGGGAGCATTACGCAGCCGCTGCTGCCAGCTTTCATCATAAGGGATAGTCACCCCCCGATGGAGTGTCCAATGAAGCAGTGCAGCGGGATCATCCTCCGAAAATTGAAAGGTACACCAGGCCAAGTCGGCCCCGTCTAAAGAAGAGCCCGACATGAGGCCCACCACCGAAAATGTAGACATAACAGTACGTTTTTTTAGTATTAACGAATCGGTGGTCTAATGTTTATTCTTGTTCTATCTACTTTTCATGGGCCTCCCCGCCCTCGGGGGCGGGGCGCTACGTTGCGCAGTTCGTTATTCACTCAGCCCTGCGGGCCTGCCCGTGCCGGGCAGCTGCTGCACATCGCTAGGCCAAAAAGCCAATACCTTCGGCAACAAGTAAGCAGTCACTGGTTTGGCACAAAACCAGGTACATCGTCGCCTGAAGACGCCCCACGACATCGGGTCCACACCCTGGAACGTCACACCTGCCCTACGGCCTAGCGATGCGTAGTAGTGGGCCGCAGCAAGCGGGCCAGACCCAGCTTTGCTGGGGCCGAACGAACAGTGAGCTACGTAGCGTAGCGCCCCGTCCTACAAGGCGGGGAGGCCCCTCATAAGCTATACAGCCCTTGTCACTCGCTTTCTGCCTCATTCTTGTAGCAAGTGTGCCCAGTACTTCAAAAAATTACTTTTTCAGCTCCAGGGTATATTCCGCTACTGCAGCTATCTCATCAGCATCCAATAGGTTTTCGAAGGGTGTCATCGCACCACGCCCCTTGGTAATCACAACAATACGGTCGGCAACAGGAAGTTCGCTGGTCGTAAGGTTAAAAGCACCACTAGCCCCCATGTCGCCGTAAAGACCATGGCAGGTCACACAATATTGCTTGTAAATCTTCTTGCCATCAGCTTGGGAAGTAGCCGTTGTGGCCTGCTGAGCGCCACTTGTTTCTTCAGGCGTATCCGAACTGCCACAAGCATAAACAAAGGTTGCGATGAGCAAAAATGCCAACGTCTGTTTCATATTAAGGAGTATTTTTAGTTATTATTTTGCTGGTAAATGTACTACACCGCCGAATAAATAGCGCCGTTTCTCGGCTAAAACCTTTTACTTGTCCAAAAATCAAACCTCTTTGTAGGAATAAACTGTTACCTTGTATAGATAATAAAAGCTAAGTTAAATTTATGAGTGATCAACGATACAAAACCAGCCAAGGTAAACTGATAAGTGCTGCGGTGATTGGTTTTCTGGTACTAATGGTATTGGTTATTTTTTCCAGTGCAACCTTCCTGACTATTGATGCCGGAGAGCGCGGCGTACTTTTCCGTCGTTTTGACGGGGGTATTGACAAGTCTATGGTATACACACCGGGCTTTCACGTATTAGCTCCCTGGAACACCATGTACATTTACGATGTACGTGAAAAGCAGATTGAAGAAAAGATCGATGCCCTTTCAAACAACGGTCTTAACATAGCCCTGGACGTAACGGTGCGGGTGAACCCTAAATATGATAAAATTGGCGTGCTGCACGAAAAATTCGGTAAAGACTACGCCAATACGCTAGTGCGCCCTGAAGTGCGCTCGGCAGTGCGGGAAGCCATCGGTAAGTTTACGCCCGAAGAGCTGTACTCTACCCGACGTGACGAAGTACAAACACTGATTCAGACCGAGCTAGAAAAATCACTAGGCGCCAACAATATTGACTTGCAAGCTACCCTCATCCGTGATATTGAGCTGCCGGTGAAAGTGCGTTCAGCCATTGAAGACAAGCTAGAGGCAGAACAGTCGTCTCTGAAATACGAGTTTATCCTAACCAAAGAGCGCCAGGAAGCAGAGCGCCGGATCATTGAAGCAGAAGCCAAGGCGCGTGCCAACCAGATTCTGAACGCCAGTTTGAGTGCCAATATCCTGCGGGATAAAGGTATTGAAGCAACGCTGGAGCTGGCCAACTCGCCCAATAGCAAGGTCATCATCGTAGGTGGTGATGGCTCCGATGGACTGCCCTTGATTTTGGGAGGAAATTAAGAGGTCGGAAAGCGGAAAGCGGAGGTCGGAAGTAATGTGATACACGTGAACGATGTGAATACTTTCCTGAGTTTTACAAAAGTTGAAGACAAGAAGGAGACAATCCTCTAGTTTTATCAAATACTTCCGACTTCCCACCTCCGTATTCCGACTTTGAAAAATGCGCGATTAGGCTATGTCCTTTTCGCGCATTTTTTTTTAAAAACCCCATTGTCGAACAATCGTATTTGTGCCGCGATGATGGTGCTGTAAAAGTTATCCACACAAAAACAGGCTTATTAACACTGCTCGTTGGCAAAATCTCCCCTTCTGTTTCCTGAAAAGGTCGTAGTTTTGTATACTATGGCAGAACCATTCAAAAATAAACAGAAAAGACGTACAGCTAGTGCTGGAAAACAGGGCGGAGATGACCTCTCTAGCTACGTTTTTGGCAAGGTACCTCCGCAAGCTACTCCACTGGAAGAGGCCATTCTTGGTGCTATCCTATTGGAAAAGGATGCCTTGACACAAGTATTGGATGTTTTGCAACACGACGCCTTCTATGTGGATGCGCACCAGATGATTTACAGTGCTTTTCTACGACTCTTTGAACGCTCTCAGCCGATTGATTTGCTGACGGTGATGGAAGAGCTAAAGAAAGGAGGGGAACTGGAAGCCATTGGAGGCCCCGCCTACCTGGCAGAACTTTCGAACAAAGTGGCTTCTGCAGCCAACATTGAATACCATGCACGGATTGTTGCCCAAAAATTTATCCAGCGTGAGCTGATCCGGATTTCTACCAAAACCATCAACGACGCTTTTGAGGATACCACTGACGTTTTTGACCTCTTGGATGATGCTGAGACCAACCTCTTTAAGATTGCCGAACGCAACATGGGACGGAGTGTCGACCGCATGGGTGCCTTGGCCAGTAAGCTCCTCAAGCAGATTGAAGAACTCAAAGACACCGAAGATGGATTAACGGGTGTACCTACTGGATTCACCGATTTGGACCGCCTGACGAGTGGTTTTCAGAAGTCGGATTTGATCATTTTGGCGGCGCGGCCAGGGATGGGAAAGTGCCTTGGAAAAGGCACGCCTGTACTCATGTACGACGGCAGTATCAAGGCCGTAGAAGACATTCAGGTAGGAGACCTACTGATGGGTGACGATTCTACTCCACGAACGGTCTTAACCCTAGCCCGTGGACGGGAGCGGATGTACTGGGTGCGCCAGAATAAAGGCATGGACTACCGCGTCAACGAAAGCCATATCCTCTCGCTCAAAAAAAGTCGCCAGGAAGGGCGAGGAGAAAAAGAAGCTGTACTGGATATTGAAGTCCGTGATTATTTGAGTCGGTCTCAAAAATTTAAAACTAACTATAAAGGCTATAAAGTAGCGGTTGATTTTGCCGAACGCAATTTGCCCTTACCTCCTTATTTCTTAGGACTTTGGCTAGGTGACGGTTCTTCGAGCAAAAGTGGTATCACTAATCAAGATGAAGAAATTGTAACATACCTAGGAAATTACGCAGACCAGTTAGGTATGCGTCTTCATGTATACGAAGGAGAAGGAAAATGCCCGGAATATCGCATCAGTAACGATATTGGCCCAAGCAGCTACTCCCTCCAAGGGCAGCTACGGGAGTTGAATCTATTAAACAACAAGCATATTCCGCAAGACTATCTCATCAACTCAAGAGAAAATCGTCTAAAATTATTAGCGGGCCTCATCGACAGTGATGGTCACTACTTGGAGCAATCAAATGGATTTGAGATAACCCAGAAGAACAAAGCGCTAACGCAACAGATCAAATTCCTCTGTGATTCTTTAGGTTATCGCGTAAGCATGAAAGCTAAAGAAGCCCGTATTACGTCGATTGACTACACCAGTACGGTATATCATCTACGGATTTATGGCAACATAGATGAAGTCCCTTGCAAGGTAAAACGCAAACAGGCCAATCCGTGGAAAAGCCTGGTCGACTGGCAGGTTACCGGCATCCAACTGGAAGATGATGGTATTGATGATTATTACGGTTTTGAAATCGATGGTAATCGTCGCTTCCTATTGGGTGACATGACTGTCACACACAATACTGCACTTACCTTATCCATCGCCAAAAACGCAGCCTTAGACTTCAATAAAGGGGTGGCAATCTTCAGTTTGGAGATGTCGAGCCTGCAGCTGGCTCAGCGGATTATTTCCATGGAAGCGGAGATCCCCGGCAGCAAGCTGCGTAATGGGCAACTAGAAGAATACGAGTGGCAACAGCTGCATACTGCTATTGAAAAAGTAGCGGATGCACCCATTTTCATCGACGATACGCCCGGCATCAACAGTTTTGAACTACGAGCCAAATGTCGCCGTTTGAAGATGCAGTACGATATCCAACTCATCATTATTGACTACCTACAGCTGATGAGTGGCGGCGGTGAAAACAAAGGCGGTAACCGAGAACAGGAGGTAAGTGCTATCTCGCGTGCACTTAAAGGTCTTGCGAAAGAATTGAATGTACCTGTAATTGCACTTTCTCAGCTGAGTCGTGCAGTAGAGACTCGAGGTGGAGATAAGCGACCAATGCTTAGTGATTTACGTGAATCTGGATCGATTGAGCAGGATGCGGATATGGTAATGTTTATCTATCGCCCAGAGTACTACCAAATTCTTGAGGATGAAGAAGGCCAATCGCTGAAAGGCGTAGCTGACTTGATCGTTGCCAAAAACAGGGCGGGTGCGCTTACGGATGTCCGTATGCGATTTACCGGCGAGTTTGCCCGTTTCTCCAATATGGACGACCCCGACTTTGGCGACCTCCCTGGCGACACTTTCGAGAGTCCTTTCAACAACATTATTACCAAACCGTCGAAGATGAACGATGGGGAGGATATTCCTTTTTAGCGGGTGTCTGTAACCTTTTCGGCCTAAACGTTACTATAGTAATAAAGACACGAATAAGATGGCAAACTCAACCGCAAAATCGGCCTTTCTACAGTGGTACGAACCACACCACCAAAAGTTGGTACGCTACTGTAGTAGCAAAGCTTTTGGTGTAATGTCGGCAGAAGACTTGGTGCAAGAAGCCATACTTGCTACCCTAGCAAATTGGGAAAAGATCAAGGATAGGGACAAATTGCTCGGTTACATGATCGGGGTGGTCAACAACCTCGTACGCAACCACCGCCGCCGGGCACCTTTTCGAGGGCAGTGGGATGAACAGCAATTAAATGCCTTGGAGAGCCGTCTCGGGGATGCCGCAACCGCGCTTGACATTAGTTTTTTGCTAAAAGCAATCGATCAATTGCCCAAGAAACAGGCCGAGGCGCTACAACTATTTGAGATCAGCGGTTTCAAAATAAAAGAGATTGCAGCATTACAACAAAGTACAGAAGGAGCCATCAAAACCAGTTTGAGCAGGGCTCGTCAACATCTCCGTAAAACACTAGCAGAAGACGGGCGTCGCCTCAGCGTTGGTGAGCGACTCCATATTTATACCTCCATCTTGTTTTAGAAACGACCTAAGTTGGACTTTAATAACGCTAGCAGAAACGGCCTGTAAATTTTACTACCCATGAATCAGCAACCTTCCAATTCCCAAATAGAACAACATCTAGAAAGATTCAAAGGTATACTTGACCCCGTTCCTTTTGAGAACGTCATCTCCTGGGTATATCGGGCACCCGATCCACAGTCGCTGAAGTGGTGGCAGCGGTGGTGGAAGCGTTAGGGGGGGCGAAGTCGGAAGTCAGAAAGCGGAAGTCGGAAGTATTTGGTCACATTAGGGACGACACCAACTTGTTAGGAGACTCGAACTGGATACTTGACTAGTATATACCCTTATTAAATTCCCACTTCCGATCTCCGA
>NZ_JBOEFX010000007.1:0-32796 GCF_050633125.1 Lewinella sp. | reverse complement strand
CAGTGCGATCATACATTCAGGCTGAGCTCACCGCACCTCGCACCCCGCACATAACGCACCACTAATATTCCGTCATTATTCCCTCCGCCAGCTCACTCCTACACTCCAATCCGTTCGTAAGGCGCTGCGTTTCAATCCATATATTTCTGATTCTCCTAGCGCCTGATAGCTGACTCCTGGCCGGAAATGTAACCGAAACTGCTGCCCCAGCGGATAACTCAACTGCGGCTGTAGATGATAGGAAAGATAAACATCGGGGTAGGGAGCACTGGCAGCACTATAGGTGAATACCTCCCCCGAAGCATTCAGTGACCTGCCAGCGGTCTCCAATATCAGATTCAACCCTACTCCGGCATTGATACCCAGTTGCAACTTTTTGCCTTGGCTGCTCCATCCTGCCAAGAGCGGAATGGTCAGCGTTTGCACACTGTTATGGTGCTTCACTTCCCGGAGTCCTATTGCATTAATCAGGTCTGCACCAGGAATGTTATTGCGGTATATCATCGTGTCCCAGCTCCGAGTATATTCAAAAACAGTCCGGCTATAGGTGTAGTGGAACCCACTAATAAGGTCAATAGACGATGATACCGGCAGCCGTATTTCCAGCGCCGTAGTGAGCCCCGCCTCCGACTTGTGTAGGTCGTCAAGCTGTTGGGCAAAGGGGCTGTCATCTCCGGTTGATCGTTCTTCCCAAAAAGAGATACCGGTAAAGAATTCCAGACTTAGTGGCTGTGCCTTGGTTTTGCCGACAACAGGCGCAGGCAAGACAATCGCTGGCAATGCTAATGCTCTAGGCGTGACTGCCAAGCTGGTTAAAGGATCAATAAGCTTCGCAACAACAGTTAGCGTAGTGTTTTCTTCGGTACTTATTCCATAGGTCGTTGCTGTAAGTGTTATGGGCAATGCTCCTTCTTTGTGTTCATTTGCTGGGATTGCGGTATTGGCTATAGCGTTGTTTTCTGTTTCTATAAGGTTCTTCTTATCCGTTACTGTGGCAGGGTTTGAATTTCCTTTTCCTTCAAGTACTGCAATATCTTTCTTTGCAGTTTGGCTCAAGGCAAGGTCATCTCCAGATAAAGAAATAGCGATTTCTGCTGTATGGTCAGCGGGATCTAGTGAAAAGTTGGTGTGCCTTCGTTCATGAGCAGTAGCGGCCGCTGTATTTACTGTATTTGTGTTGTTGATAGCTTCGTCTCGAAGAATAGCAGTGGCTTCAGTGCCTTTCTTTGTCCCTTCTGCAACTGTAAAATAGGAATAGTACGCCCCCGTAATTATTCCGAATAGCAAAAATAACACCAGGCTCACCCATAACCATGCCTTCCGTTCGGGCTTTTCCTCTGGCGGCAAAGCACTTTCGATATTGGCCCAGAGCTGATCGGGGTCTACCCCTTCGGTAGACTGGCCTTCTTTGAATCGTTTTTGATATTCGTCTTCGACGTAATGCATATCGGAAGGATTTAAAGCTTGTTGAGGTGTAATTTGGTTTGTAAGTGCTCCGGCAGTCTTTGCTTAAGCCAGGCCCTACTGCGGGTCAGCCGTTGCCGCGACAAGGATTCATCAATCTGTAGTAACTCGGCAATCTCCCGGTGTGAGAAGCCATCTACAACATAGAGGTTGAATACCTGAAAATACGGTTCCGGCATTTTTTTCAACCACCTCAATAAGTCTCGTTCACTAAGGGTTTTTATGATAGCGGGGTCAACAGGTGTTTCGTGTAGTGGTACAATTAATTCTTGTGTTCCTTTTCGTTGGTTGGAGCTGTTGTTTTTTAGGCAACAGTTGATCGCAATCTGGGTCGCCCACGTTTTGAAACTAGCCCGCTGGATGTCAAACTGTCGGATGTTTTTGAAAATCAGAATAAAAACCTCTTGTAGCGTATCCTGCAATTCCTCCGTATGGTTCAGGTAGCGTTTACAGATGAGGTTCAAATAGGGCATCAGTATCTCATACAACTGGCGTTGTGCAGCTCGCTCATTAGCTATACACCGTTCTATAAGTTGGATGCTTAACTCCATACACTAAGTCCTTATCAAAGGCTGCAACCAGTATGATCCTGGTTGCAGCCACCTGTTATTTGAGTAGGAACAACGTCCCAATATGCGCTAAGCTTAGATACAATCACAGGTTTGGATCACGTATCCTACTGTTCCGTCAGCCTTGATGCAGTCGTCACCAAAGTTAAGTTGTAAATCCGGACACTGATACTCGCATTCACAATCTGCAGTTACTCTACCGAAGTGGTCATCTAATGGGCAAATGTCTCCAATGTTGAGGCCCAGTTCCGGACAGTCTACGGTAGCTACTTCGCATTCACAATCTGCATTTACGGTGCCTGCCCCCATTATAGGAGTCGAGCAATCGTCGCCGATGTTCAAGCCCAGATCTGGACAGTCTACTTCCGGCAGTTCACATTCGCAGTCTGCATTTACGAAACCTACATTACCTGATGCAGTCATACATTCATCGCCAATATTCGCATTGATATCAGGACAATCATAGTTGATGACAAAGATACAGTCACAATCCTCGTTGATTATTCCAAAAAATCCACCCTGGATAAAACACGCATCACCAATGTTTGCACCCTGGTCCGGGCAGTCGTAGCTGGAGGGCAGCTCACACTCACAATCTGCATTTACAGTACCTACATCCCCCGCAGCGGTCATACAATCATCACCGATATTGGCATTGATATCGGGGCAGTCATAGCCGGTGGATGGTTCGCATTCGCAATCTGCATTTATGGTACCAGTACCTCCTGCTGGCGTCTCACATTCATCGCCAATATTAGCATTGATATCGGGGCAGTCATAGCCGGTGGATAGTTCACACTCGCAATCTGCATTTATAGTACCAGTATCTCCTCCTGGCGTCTCACATTCATCACCAATATTGGCATTGGTGTCGGGGCAGTCGTAGCTGGTGGGCAGTTGACATTCGCAATCTGCATTTACAGTGCCTACAACCCCCGCAGCGGTCATACAATCATCGCCAATATTTGCATCAATATCGGGGCAGTCAAAAACTGGTGTGAAAGAAGTGTCGTCAATATTTTCAGGATCACAGGCTACTAGGGTAGTAGCGACGAGAAATAAGGCCAAAAGGCGGCTAAATAGTTGTGTATTTGTCATCGTTTATTAATATAAGTGGTTAATAATTTTCGCTTATTCACTCTCTTATATCTATGTCGACGACGAAACGTGACAGTAGTTCTCCTTTTTTTAAAAAAATGTTGAGTTGGACAATTTAAAGCTTGCTTGGGGCCATGCCGTCTCCCGACTGATGCAGTCGGGATCGGCACCAGGCTATCTGGTCGCTGCGCTTCCGGCTATCCTTTGGCCTGCTCCTCCGTCCGCCGAGCTTCAGGCTCCGCCTTACGCACGGATTATCCTTACGTATCCTTGTGGCGTAGGCTTTGCCTCCGTCGGCATGCGTCTCCTTTACCCCTCCCAAAGCAACACCATCAACGCTTCCTCTACTTTGTCAGCAGTCAATAACGTCTGAGCATAAAGGTGCCGTGCTTGTTGATCATTCGGGCGCTCCTTTAGCAGTACTTGCATTCCAGGATCAGTACTCACAAAAGCCTTTACTGTGGCATCGTCCGGCAACTGTTCGATATTTCCCAATCGCCCTAGGTTGTTACCAGTAAGGATGGTGCTATTACGGATAGACTCTGGCAACTGATCTACACCGATGCCCAGGGTTTGGAGAGGCTTGGGGATCTCAAAAAGGGCATCACCGCTGGCCCGGCAGTACCAGCTTTCGCCCATACGGGCCACCAGGTCTAGCTTGTGGGTGTCTAGCGTTCCTTGCTCATTGAGGTATTCGTTACGGATGTGCATAGCCACGACTCTGGCAATGACCAAGTTGCCAGCACCGCCTTCCTCGCCTGTTTCTATAACCTGCTCTACTACGCATTCCATGGCTACCGGGGCTTCTCCTACACGGGGTGGCCCTACTTTGTCGGAAGCGACTTCCGTCAATCCGGCCTTCATAAACTCGTTGACCCCCTTGTCGTATTCAGTACTACTCAACGACATCTGCTCAACAATGGGGTAGTTCACAATATTGATCACCACCTCGGCCACTTCCTTGATGTTTTCCAGTGTATGTTTGGTCGTATTGTCCCGCACACGGCGTGCTGGCGAAAATATCACAATCGGCGGATTGGCCCCAAAAACATTGAAAAAACTGAACGGACTTAAGTTGACGTTCCCTTCTTTATCTATCGTACTGGCAAAAGCTATCGGCCGCGGCGCTACCGACGAGACCAAAAAACCATGTAACCTGCCCGTGGATACTTCACCAGGGATAATCGTTGTAATTCCTTTATTCATGGTTCTTTATTTTACAGAGACTATTCATTGAAGTGTGTCTGATAAATAATTATCAAAATGTATCTATTGACCCTGAGGTAATCAGTTAAGAAACTTCTGCGGGTTCTGCGTCTCTACGCGATATACTCAATTTTGTACACACTCTATTTCGCAGGCAACACCTTGGTGCGTACCTCGCCAAATCCTACCCGCATACCATCCTTCTCGGCGTGGCCTTTCATGATCACCGTATCGTTATCTTCAATAAAAGTACGCGTGCTACCATCGGCTAAGGTGACGGGTTTACTGCCCGACCAGGAAATCTCCAACATAGAGCCATAGGCACTGGCATCCTTGCCACTAATGGTACCCGAAGCCAGCATATCGCCAATACGCATGTTACAGCCATTGACAGTGTGGTGGGCCAGTTGCTGAAGCATATTCCAATACATGTATTTATAGTTCGACTGGCTCACAACATTATCCGTTCCATCTTCGGTTTCAATACTTACCGATAGGTGAATGTCGTAATTGTGTTGCCCTTCGTATTCGAGGTAGGGAAGCACTGGTGGGTCTTGTGCCGGGCCTTGTACTCGGAACGGAGCTAATGCCTCCATCGTCACGACCCAAGGAGAGGCGGAAGACGCAAAATTCTTACCCAGGAAAGGCCCAAGTGGCACGTATTCCCACTTTTGAATATCTCGCGCAGACCAGTCGTTGAAGACGACCATCCCGAAGATGTAATCCTCTGCTTCGGAGGTGCTCACTGCTTGCCCCAGCTCATTTTCTTTGCCAATGATGAAGGCGATCTCTAATTCGAAGTCCAGGCGACCACTGGCTTTGTATACCGGCTTATCAGCACCTTTAGGCATCAGTTGCCCCTTGGGGCGGTGGATAGGTGTCCCTGAAGGAATAATAGAGGAAGCCCGCCCGTGGTAACCTACCGGAATGTGCTTCCAGTTGGGCAGCAAGGCATTTTCCGGGTCACGGAACATCATCCCCACATTGGTGGCGTGCTCAATGCTCGAATAAAAGTCGGTATAGTCGCCCACGCGCACCGGCAGGTGCATCTGTGCATCACTTTGTGCGACCAACCCGGCAGGGTGTTTGGCCAGCGGAGAACCCTCGTCGCAGAGCCATTCCTGTACTCTGATACGTACCTTGTTGGTGATTTTTTTCCCTAATCCAATAAAGCGATTGAGGGTCTTCTGTTCAAATACCCAACTGTCAAATCCCAAGTCGGCAAAGTAGCCTTGCTGGCCCATTTCGCACAAATCAACAATTTGATCACCAATGGCAATCCCCGCCCGAGGGCTGAGTTTCTTGGTAGAGAATATGCCAAAAGGCAGGTTGTAGATGGAGAAGTCGGGGTTGGGGGTGGTATTAAGCCAGGGGGTCATATTATTTGGTTGTAAGTTGTAAGTTGATTGTTGTAGGTTAGGTTGATGACTAGCGTCAATTATTTCTTAGATACTTGATTAAGCCCCATGTTTGTTTTTGGGTTGTTGTAGCCAAGTCTCTCAAATATTGAGTTTCGGTTAACTCCAAATAAGATAAGTCTTCCAAGATAAAGAGCATACTTTGTACTTCATTAGTCGAACTTTGAGCTATTTCTAAATAGCGTATTTTTTCTTTATTAGAGAATCTTCCATTAACTCCTTTTCAAAGTCGGAGAGCGGAAGTGGGAAGTCGGAAATATTTTGAGTCTCTTAAATAGGGAGGTAAGCCCCATACTTTTACACTCTTACACTCTTACACTCACCCAACCCTTAAACCAATCCTACACTCTAATTAATACTTCCGATTTTCGATTTCCCACTTCCCACTTTCGTGAAAAACTAATGCTCCAACCAAGACCTAAAATACTTCCCATCGTCAAGCTTCATCGCTGCTTCTGTGAGTTGTAATGGTTTGAAGGTATCGATCATGACTGCCAGTTCCTCTGTTTTTGTCTGACCGATACTGCGTTCGTAGGCGCCAGGGTGAGGGCCATGAGGAATACCGCCAGGGTGCAAAGTGATAACACCAGGGCCAATATCATTTCTGCTCATGAAATCGCCATCCACGTAGTAAAGCATCTCGTCCGAGTCGATATTAGAGTGATTGTAGGGGGCAGGAATAGCCTTAGGGTGATAGTCGTAGAGCCTTGGGCAGAAAGAGCAAATCACGTAAGCTTTCGACTCAAACGTTTGGTGTACGGGTGGTGGCTGGTGTACGCGCCCGGTAATCGGCTCAAAGTTGTGAATGGAAAACCCGTAGGGGAAATTGTAGCCGTCCCATCCAACCACATCAAAGGGGTGAGCCTGGTAGACGTAGTCCGTTAGGGTCTGCTGCTTCTTTATTTTTACCAAAAATTGCCCCTTTTCTGTATGTGTTTCTAGATCCTGGGGGAGTTTGTAATCACGTTCGCAGAAAGGGGAGTGCTCTAGCAGTTGACCAAACCAGTTGCGGTAACGCTTGGGCGTATAGATAGGGTCAAATGATTCTGCGTAAAGGATGCGGTTCTCTTCGGTGTCAAACTCGATTTGGTAGATCATGCCCCGTGGGATGATGAGGTAATCACCATATTCAAACCTAATATTACCCACCAGGGTACGCAGTGTGCCAGTGCCTTGGTGGATAAACAACATCTCGTCCGCATCAGCATTTTTGTAAAAATACTCGGTCATCGACTTACGAGGAGCAGCCAGACCAATATGAATATCGCTATTGAGGAGTAAAGTGACTCTGCTGTCCAGAAAATCATCCTGTGGCGGCACATCAAACCCTATCAGCTTACGCGACTTCATGTTCTTAGCGACCGCTAACTTGGGGCTTACATCTACCGATTCACCTACCGACTCTACCATAGTGGGGCGATGGTGGTGATAAAGCAGCGATGACATGCCGTCGAAACCGATGGTGCCAAACAGCTGCTCGTGGTATATGCTGCCATCTGGCTTCTCGAAAATGGTATGACGCTTGGGCGGCAATTGACCTAGACGGTGGTAGATGGGCATAAAATTGGTATTTGGTTAGGACAGATGTAAAGATAAAGACAGATAGTTGTCATGGCAAATATTTTGCAGCATATCTTTCTTCCAGTCGTTATGTGGTCTTAGAAACAGCATGAAAATAAAAACCCAATATCGACTTTTCATCCAGCTTTGTCGAAAGTAAGTTACAGCGCAAAATGATTATTTGTAGATTACTGGAGAATTAAAAAAGCCCTTCTCTGACAATTTTGTGGTCAAGCTAAAGTGAAAATGTTGAGTGACTGGCAAGAAGCGTCATTTTTACTTTCGATTGACTTCAAAACACAAAAATTGTCAGAGAATAAAAAAAGCCGCTATGAGCAATGCCTATAAAGTTGAGTTTTTATCCAGCATCGAAGATCAAGAGAACCTTAAATGGACTTCTACCCCTCGCCGTCCACTGACGGGAGAAGAAGTTGCTCAAAAATTACAGCAACTAATTGATGATCATGTGCACCAGGGTTATCGCTTGCAGCAGGTCATGGATGCCCACACACGAACGTCTGACAGGTCAACCGATATGAGTCACACCCACCCGAAACCGGATGGTTTATTGGTGATTTTTGTGAAAGCTTCTATGTTTTAGGGAAGCAGTTTGCCACTTAATTAGCCACAAAACACCAAGGCACTAAAATCCACAAAAAATATTCCTTCTCTGACAATTTTTGTGGTCAAGCTAAAGCAAAAATAGTAAGTGACTGATAAGGAACGTGGTTTTTGTTTTACGATGGACTCTAAAACACAAAAATTGTCAGAGAATCAAAATATTCGGTGTAATTCCGTGTTTTTGTGCTTTAGTGGCTAAAAAAACGCTGCACCTCCGCGGCAATAAAAGTAAAATTTTACTCCTTCCTCAGTACCACCATCGCTTGCTGTTGTTCGACAACTAGATCAAAGAAGTTCTTGAGTGCAGCATACTCTTGGGCATAGAAAAAAGGATTGTCAAAGGATAGTTTTTCTATGATTTGGAGGTTGCCATTGAGTTCAATAAAACGAAGCGAATAACGCCCCTTGCCTTCGGGCAGCGCAAAGTTGATAGACTCCGGAATTTCTTCTATGACAATGCCTTCTCCCAGGTCTAATTGTAAAACGTAGACATAATCCTGCGGAACTTGCAGATCAACAGGAAAAAGCCTTGCTTCTGTAGTGAGTGGATTCTCTGGGTAATGAGAAGCCATAATTGCATTGATATAGAACAGGTTTTCATTGTTCATCACGGCTGCCGAAGCATCCATTTGTGCGGTGACATTGATATCCTCATAACTGTTGTCAAAACCGGTAGTTTCTACTGCTGACATGGTTTGCCCAGTCCATTTTTCAAGGTGTTGTTGGATATCGGTTTCTTGGTTCAGTTCTCTACGATTTTCCAGACTTGCATAGCCGGAGGCTTTGTACTTAGCGGTGCCATTGAGGGTGCCATCGGGTTGTAATGTAAGCTTCAGTTGTAGGGCTGTTTTGTGTTCGGAAGGAGCGGTCAAGTCTACCCACGAAGAGGATTCTTCAAGTATAAGACGTCCTCGGTCGTTGAGGTTATGTAGCGGTAGCAGCGGAAGTGGTACATCATTTTGGGTAGCATCTAACAAGAGGTAGCTATTGTCGGGGAGGCTAGCCTTTACGATAATATGATTAAATTGTTGTAAAGATGGGCGGGCCAGTGACAGGTAACCATTGTTGCGGGTACTTACCAAAACGGGATTGGCAGTAATGCCAGCGGCTCGTAATGCGCTAATAAGGAGGAAGTTAAGGTCGCCAGAAGTGCCACTGCTCAGTTCCAAAAGTTTAGCGGGGGTAATACCGGCAGCCAGGTCATAGCGACCATCCCACTCCAGGCGTTTTTTGACTTGCTCGTAAATGATGATTAGTTTTTCAGTGGGAGCATCAATACCACTGGTCCAATCGGCGACCATTTCTTCTACCTCTTTTTTGGGGTTCAAGTAAGCCCGATTGCCCGAAAAATTACGATAGTAAGAAGCAACATCTTCCCAGCTTTGGGAATAGTTTCGGCCTAGCTGACCGGGAAAATTAACGCTGGCCAATTCAAAATCGACCCGAAAGAAGTAATTGCTGGCTGCTGGCGAGAACGTTTCTGATTGCAGGCCAGGAATTTCTTTTGCCGACCAGCGGTAGCCCCTTGTTCCAAAATTGAGTTCTTGGTTGCCGTTGCGGCCACCGGAAAGTATTAGTGACCTGGAGCCTGTTTCAGCTACGGTATTTTCTAGGAGTCGATCATTAAAAAAGCCTTTCATATCTACCGAGTAGAAAAAATATTCCGGGAAAACAGCTTCGAAATAACTGTAATCGGTAGGTATACTTCTTTGAAAATACCAAGTCGGAATATTCGCTATATAGTCAGATTTGTAAGTGTACTTCAAATCAATAATGGCCCCTTCCTTCACTTGCGGAAAGGTAATCGTGAGTTGATCTAAGCCATCGCTGATAGATTCTTCAAAGATGCCTTCCTTGGTGAGTTTAACTTCCTCTTCTTCCCCGTTTGCTGTATTAAGGGTGATACCTTTAATATTGATGATCTCTTCTCTGGAAGAAGTGGTGGTGCTATTGGAAAGTCGAAAGATAAAGGTGGCATGATCCACGCCGGTGGCTTTTAAAATTTTGACGCGATGATGCCTTTCCATCATGAGTTCAAAACCATCGGTGCTAGGGTCATAGTCCATCCACATTTTGCCTTCGCTAAAAAGGATAACAGCCTCGGCATCGGGGTCAAGAGCGTAGGTTTTTAATTCAATTTCCTCGTCGGAAAATTTACCAAAGCGGACTTTGTTGGGGTTGACAATTTGGGCTTGCAGGCTCCAGGCGAGGCCTGCGAGTACTAATAATAGGGTGTAGCGCATAATTCAGAAAGAGATTGATTTAAATTACAATGTAGTATTTGTTTTTTGGAAAATAAAATTTTCTAAAAGGGTTAAACTGGACTTTCGGTATTTGGGCTAAACTTGTAAAGGGATGCGCGGACGATGGCATCGCCATTTTGAGTAGAGGGTAGTTAACGTATTTTTACGCTGGTCGGAGGACCAGCAGAACAGATTGTCTACCTTGGAGGGCTATAAATGCACTTCAATCGTATGATCGCACTGGTACGATTGGCGCAAAAAAATAGGCGCGCAGGCCAACAGGCCGGAGCGCGGTGCCAGGATGGCGCAAGGACAAGCGATGGGCCGGAGCGGTAGCGACTAACAGCGCGGTGCCGTAGGGGCGTTTGCAACGCAACGCCCCTACCGGCATGGCCCCTGAATAGGATCAGGGAAAGCTTTTGTGATACTAAACGTCTAGTGGATCACCCCGTGTTCTATTACACCCAAGCCTTGCTTATTTGCACCTGTGCTTCGTCTCTGAAATCCTCATGTAGCTACGGCTACACTCCGGTTTTGCTTCGCAGCTACTTCGTGGTGAGTTCCTCGCCCAAGCACCAATAAGCGGCGACTGGGGGGCACTAGAACCCTGGGCGTGCTGGTGTCGGACGTGTGTTGCCGCTGCTGGTACCCACTTTTTGTACCCCACCAAAGTAAAACTGTACACCAATGGAAAGGTCGAACTGATTGGTGCGGGTGGTGGTTTCTGTTACGATTCCGCCGATATCTGTATCAAAGGAAGAACGGGCAAAGTTGTACTTGAACAATGCCTCAATGCCAATGGCTGCATCGGAGAAGATGGTAAAGCCTGGTCCAATACCCAAAGCAAAAATGTTGGAGGTGATCTTTTGACGCTGGCCTGCAATCAGCAAATCATCGGAAGCATTACCAAAGCCGAAATCGGTCTGGAAAAATAAGGCCGTGTCGTCATTTAGAGGGAAATAATAGCGCATGAACGGACCAAAAAGCAGGTTGCTGTCTTCGTTACGATCCTGATTAGGCTCGTCAATACTACTAAAAGTGTAGTTCATGCCAAGGCCTAAGACGAAGTTGTCGACCGGAAAGTAACCGACATTGGGTGCCAGCGTAAACTGTGCAGATGAAGGCCCGTCGCCTTCGTCGTCTGTATTGGTCGACTGGAATTTGATGCTGGATTGCGCAACAGAGAATCCGACCGTAGAGCCGATCATAAAGTTGCCCTGGTCCAAAACCTGAGCGGATAAGGCAAAACCCGTGAATAAGAGTCCTACGAGTAGCCCGTACATTGATTGTTTCATAATAAGTTTTAGTTTATTGCCCCTAAAGGTAGGACATTTAGACGTTCGATGAAAGAGAAGTAACAAAGCTCATCAACTGTAATTAACTTGATGGACCTGCTTGTAAGTAAGTAGGAATATTTTGTTCCAAAATAGCAATAGGAAGTAGCTTGTTGCTGTTCGATCAAAACCATTTGCGTAACCTTTTGAAAAGCATATATGTTGTATGAAAACACCAGAAAATATTTTGCCTACAAAATTTCGGGCCGCGCTTTTGCTCAATTATGTTTTTCTGTTTGCGTTAATGGTGCTGGTACTAAATGATCATTTTTGGAAAGCTATTTACGCCAATGCTCTTACGGGGAAATTGTCAGATTTTGCCGGGCTTATTTTGCTGCCGCTCTGCCTCGCTTATGTGTTTCCTCGTTTGAAAGAACGAGCTGTTTTAGGGAGTGCGTTGTTTTTCCTTTTTTGGAAAACGCCTTTGGCAACACCGTTCATCGAATGGTATAACCTTATTACACCTATACCTATCAGTAGGGTAGTGGACTATACGGATTATATTGCATTGTTGATCTTGCCTTAGCCCAATGGATTCGGATCGCGCCAATTTTCTCTTGCAGAGCATGAATATTCCTGATTCGTCTTCTGCTTATATCGTTGGTAAAATGAATAAAATGTACCTCCGGTTGTTGAAGAAGGAACTGGTTAGGAGGGCAAAAAAGTAGAAGGTACTTAGTACTAGGTACAAGGATCAGCGGAGCTAAATCCCAGTACCCAGTACGACGAGGTGAAACCTCGTATTATTTACTCCGTTCAATCTCAAGCGTCTCTTCCTCCAAAAGACGGTTGAACAGTTCTTCCAATTGCTCTGCACCCAAGCGCTTGGAGATGATCTTTTTGTCTTTATCCAGCACGTAGATTTGCGGGGTGGTCTTCAGGTCGTAGGTCGTCATAAAACGAGAACGACCATAGGGATCTACAACGTGGATCCATTCACCGATCTCATTTTCATCGATATAGTCCCAGCATTCGGGCACTTCATCACGAAGCTTGGCACAGCCAGCGAAAATTTCTACACCACGGTCTTTGAATTTTTGATAGAATTCCGCCAAGATAGGCGTTGATTTTTTACAATGGCCACAATCATACCGCCAGAAGTAGAGCACAGTGTAGGGGGAATCTACACTTGATAGGCTGATTTTGCTGCCATCGCGGCGTTCCATCAGCAGGTCGGGGGCTGTTTCACCGATAAGTAGAGGTCGCAGGCGGTTGGCATTGTCAACAATCTTATCCAATTGTTCCTGCTCGGTCCAGGGAGCGAGCCCCACGGCGTAGTATTTGTCTACCAAGTGAACATAGACGGCGTCCATCCCTACAAATTTAGAAGCGGCGTAGAAGTTCAGGAAATGGATCAGGTAAAATTTGAAGTTGTCTTCTGAGGGCTGCATTTTTTCCAAAACAAAATCAACAGCAATAGCGATACTGTCGGGGTGCTGAACATGCAGCTTTTGTACAAAATAATCTACCCTTTGGAAGAGGAAAGGCGTACGAAGCATGCGCGTGTCACCAAGATTGATATTGTCGAAATAATGCTTTTGCATCCAGCGCCATTTCTTATTGTTGATCTCTTCTTCTGTGCCGGTAAATTCGGGGAAATCAGTAGGCAGGTTGGCCTCGATGATGGCTGCGGGTAGGCTGCCAGCGTGGTCAGCAATAAATTTGTTCTGATAAGCCAGCACCTTGTCACTCAGTCCTTCAAGGGCCATTTTTGCTTCTTCTTTATCCTTTTCTGAAGCATTTTCCGAACTTAAGGTCTTTTGAAACTCGTCACCTTCCGTTCGTTGATCGGCGAGGTAGAGGAGGTATTCGTAAAAGTCTTGATTATCTGGTGAGTTGGTAAATTGGGTGTTCTCCAACTGGGTTTCTCCCATTGCTGTTGTAAGGCTGAATCGTTGGTTGTTGTCATCAACTAAAATTTGGAAAAACTGATTATCGGGTGCCATCACGACCAGATAAATGCCCCCTTCTAGTGCTTCTTCGCCGCTGAAGGTATAGCTGCCATCATCGGCTCTTACCACGGTATCCTGAATGTATTGCTTGTCGCCGAGGTAATACGCAAGGTAGAGTTCTTGCTGCTGGTAACCGTTGATGCTTACTTTGATTTCAAAGCCCTCTTGGGCCCAAATTGTCAAGGAGAAGGCTAAGAATAAAAGCGTAGTTATAATTCGCATAGTTAGAGAAATATCATTTTTGCAAAAATGCAGATTTTTCGGCACACCAATGTCAATATTGCGCAAAAAACCAATTGCACCTTCTTCTAAGTTTTTCAAATAGTTAACACGCTTGAAATGAATCGCTTAGTCAATTATTTGAAAAACGAATGTTCAATTGGTTTTCGTGCTGTCCTATAACGTCAGATTCGTTGACAGGATTTTAGAGCTTGTTTGGAAATTTCATTTGGTAAAAAACAAATATCCCGAATTAGGAAGCAAAATTTCCAAACAAGCTCTTAACAAAAAGTAAGATATAGGTCAAAAAAATACCCGAAGCACGTTGCCGTGTTCCGGGTACATCAATAACTGCATTGATTTTTTGGGATTTTTCGATAGCGTTAAAAGCAGGAAGATCGAATCTTTCCACTTTCACTACGCTGAAACTTTTGGGGACATCTCTAATTACTTGATTACACTCAATGAATGCGCATGCAACAGCGCACCATCCGATGAGCGATTGAATTGTAGGAGGTAGAGCCCTGCAGGTAATTGTGAGGTTGTTAGGGGAGCAGATTCACCAGGATTGAGGCGAATACTCAAGTTGTTCAGTTGTTGGCCCTGCGCGTTGAAGACTTGCACCGATACCGGCTCTTGGTAATCAATGCTGATTTGGCTCTGTTCGGTAGTTGGGTTTGGAAATACCTGCACGCGGCTAGGGTCAATCAAGGAGGTCAGGCTACTAGGGTCAAGGAAAATTTCCGCGCCATTGGAGCTTACCGGAGGGGTAGCAGTATGTTGGCGAACGCGGATATTGTTGAGGTAAATAGCCGGTGTGAAGGAGAAAGTAGACATGATGAAGTGAAAACCAGTCATTCCTTCAATTTGATTAACAATTAAAGGGGTAACGTTTTCTGTTCCCAAACCAACATTCGCAAAGCGATTAACTTGGAGATAGTCATCCTCGTTGATACCAACAGTGATTGAGGCTGTATTGAATAAATTAC
Source organism: Lewinella sp. (assembly GCF_050633125.1). Taxonomy (NCBI): domain Bacteria; kingdom Pseudomonadati; phylum Bacteroidota; class Saprospiria; order Saprospirales; family Lewinellaceae; genus Lewinella; species Lewinella sp. The sequence goes on along the minus strand of NZ_JBOEFX010000007.1, from coordinate 18,123 downwards.
GATCAAAACGTAAAAGGGGATATACTTCTGATTGGTAACCATTATCAAGCGTATCCATCATTACGGCCACTTGGCCAAGGGTATCAAAGCCAGCGGCACCTTGGCGGAAAAGTATGCGTTCGATTTCTGTATTTGCATTACTGCTAAAACCAAAACCATTGGAGTTGGAAACCGCTCCTACGTAGTCAAAAATCACTTCTTCGGAGAAAACGGGTACCGTACGGGCAAATTTAAACCGTGATGCTTGAGAATTACCAGTGCTACTGTAGTTGAGGCTTCCGTTAATAACCTCAAGGGTAGCGAATTCTCCAACTGTTTCCCATTTTGCAGGATCTACGGTTCCTGAAGAGAAATCATCAAAGAAGATAAACGTATTGTCACCATCGGCAGCCGAAGTAGCATCAGCTTTGCCATAGTAAACTTGTACCTCCATACTAGCACCTGCGGCAATACTCGGAATTTTCACCCATACCTTGGTAGCAGTATTGAGCCCCAAGCTATCGCCCCAGAAAGGGAGTAAGGTACAATCGGTGGTATATACGCGCAGGTCGGCACCATCGGTGCGCATTTTGCCATCGGCTACAAGGGCAGCGGTATTGAGCTCAATGGCTACCTGGTAATCGGTAAGGTTGCCGCCCAGGCTATTGTCGATGCTTACGGTTTGGTAATACGCCCATCCGGCTGCGCAATCTTGGGCCTGGAGGAAATAGCAGGAAAAAGAAAAGAGTAATAGGGTAAAATACTTCATAGGGGAATTTTTTAGGTTTGAACTTCAAAATTAGAAGACTCCTTGCTATACGTTACCCCTGAAAAAAGGTAGGTTAAAACTCCATGAATTCCGGTAGAGGAATTAAGCTGGACTACCGTGAAAATGCTGAAAGTCCAGCTAACTATTCAGTCCCTGAATCTTTTGCCGAATGGTACCTCTTTCTCCCAGCCGGATGATTTTCAAAGCAAGGCTGATAATCCACCCAGGTTGGCTAATGAGGTTGCCATTTCGTGCTACTCTGGCATCTCGATCTTGAATGGAGGCTGTCCATTGATCATTAGGAGTATGAGCGAGGGTGCTTGCGAAACGCCAAGCTCCATCTCTGGCAGCTTCCATACTGAAGTCGGTGAGGAATTTATTGATACGGTTGGTTTTACGGAGTATCCAGTGGAGCGTAGGCCAAATGGCGGCCAGTTCTTGCTGTACTTGATTGACAAGCCCCGCCAAAATGGTATTGATACGGTTAAAGTCGGTGTGCAGTCCCTGAATGTCTTGCCCCTTCATCACCTCGGCCGAAGCAATGCCCAGATCCAGATTTATGTGCGCATTCATGCCGCTGAGCAAATGCTGGATAACAATAGGCCAATATCTATCGGCCATCGCGAATGCCGCTTGCCAGGATTGACTGATAGCCTTGCCTTGTTGGTGGGCAAAGTAAGCATCAATGTACCGCTTGGCAAAGGTAACGTCCAGCTGCTCCATCCGGGCATTATCCTGAAAGTCGCCAGCAATAATACCCGCTTTGACCTGCCGGGTAACCTTTAAGTAAAGAGCTGCAAAGTAGCCTTGGGTACTATCATTGGTCTCGGATTCCTGTATGATGAGTTCCAAAGTAGCAATGACATCGTCAATCGTATTTATGGTCATTATGGATGAAAGGTGGTGTGGTATAAAGGTAGGGCTTTCGTTAGAAATCCTCCCGACGCTGATGTGTTTTTCACCTGAGAGTTTCTTCAGCGGGCAAAAGTCTCGTGCATTGAGGTTGGTAGGAATAGAGGAGGGGTGATCGTACCAGTGCGATTACGCAATGGTACGATCACAGGCGCGCGCGGCTTGCTAAAGCATCCGCGGGCCTTAGAGGGGAGAGGGTAATCGCGTATCGAGGTTAAACCTCCTCTTAAATGCCCTTGTAATCCCTAATATGGTTCAAAACGATAGTTCGTAATATACGATAGAGCCTCTAATTTATCACCGCCAATTTTTTAACAACCACTGTCTCGTCGGCAAAGATGATTTTAACAAAGTACTGTCCCTTAGGAAGACTGTCGGTTTCCAATACTTGGCTAACATCATTGATGTTTTCGACTTTCATCAGTACCTGGCCGCTAATAGCTATAACCATCATCGTTTTGATATTCTGCCCATTGGTCGCAATACTTACTTTGTTGCTTGTAGGGTTAGGAAATAGCGATACGCTTGCTGATAAATTGATCAAAAGGTCTTCAAGCGCCGTAACTTCTTCTGCTTCAAATTGAGCGAGGTAGCTATCGGGTTGGTTGCCATTAGGGCTGGCATGCATCGGCTGAAAGGCTCCTGCTGTAACCGGAAAGTCTTCTGAAGCAGTTTGTCCAGATAGGGTAATCGTACCATTGTCACTAAGCCCAAAAGCACGAACAGATTCGTCATCACTTCCGCCGTAGTAGCTGCAAAAGAGAGCCTCTGAAAAATCAAGATTCAATTTTACAACAAAGCCATCGTGCCCGCCCGCCAGCTGCGCCTGAGGAGCATCAGCCGTGACGGGCAAATCATCAGAATTACTTCCTCCACCCACATAAAGATTTTGATCTTGGTCAACACGCAACCCTTCGGGGCTATCTCCGTTGAGCCCACCAAAGTAGGTGCATGCCAGCAGTTGGGAGCCATCAGCAGAGAGTTTGAAAAATAAAGCATCTACATCATTGATGTCCGTTTTTGTGGGTTTGATAGCACCTAAGGTAGTGGGTATATCGGTAGACAGGGTTCCACAGGCAACGTAGGCTTGGTTGAGGTGATCAACGTGTAGGCTGTGGGTCTCAGAAAACTCATCACTGTTTCCGCCGAAGTAAGTAGAATAAATCAAATCGGTTCCATCTGGTGCAATTCTGGTCACGAAAAAATCACTGGATCCATTGCGCTGTGTTTGTACGGCATTGGCAGTGGTAGGGAAATTGTTAGATTTTGTTGCCCCGCCTATAAATACGCTTTTGTCAGTACCTATTCGTACGGCAGGGCCACCGCGATCTTCTCCCGAGCCACCAAGGAATGTTGCCCATTCCACAGCACTTACGTCCTGATTGAATTTTACGGCAACCATATCGTAGCTTCCATTATGACTGGTGTCAAAAGCATCGATGGATATTCCTGCAGGTTCCAGGCGAACGGCATTTAAGATGCCGTATACGTAACCATCCTCATCAATGTCGATATCTCGAAAAAAACCAAAACTATCCCCTCCGTAGTAGGTTGCCCACACGAGGTCTGCGCCGTCGGGTGAGAGTTTGGCAATAAATCCGTTTTGGTGACCATACAGGTTGTTGATGCTTGATCCTTGTACAAATTCTTCCTGGAATGCCCCCGTCGTGGTTGGGAAATCGTCGCCTGCTCGGCCACCCACGTATACGTATCCATCGTCGTCTACTTCTATAGCGTAGGCCCGGTCGTAGTTGGGGCCTCCCAATAGCGTTGACCACAAAAGTGTTCCTTCTGGCGAAAATTTAGATACAAAAACCATCATTGGCCCCCACCCGCCTACAGTTGCGCTGCCAGCATTGTTATAAGTTGTATTGTAAGCTCCTGGAGTAGTAGGGAAGTCATCAGAAGAAGTGCCACCGGTGATGTAAATGTTCCCCTCGGCATCAATTGCCAAATCGCGGGCCTGTTCAAAGTGGTTTCCGCCCATGAAGGTAGAGAAGTCCAGATGGTACTCCACCGTGTTTTGTGCATAATTGCTACCAAATAGGAAGATTCCTAAAATAAATAATGTTGATTGTTTCATCTCGTAAGTAGGATTAGTAATGAAAAGAGCAACCTCTTGAGCCTGCTGTTTGTCAGCGACTAGAAGTAGTAATTATTCCTTACGTAGATGTTTGTTGTTGATTGACGGGGTTTGCTAATTCATGCAAAACGTCATGTCATAAAGATGAGAAAAATTTATTGATTCAATGGCCAGTACGAGAGCGGGAAACAGCTGTTTTGGCTTCTTTATCCGAAGCGTAAGGGGGTGCTGTATTGGCATTAAATAGTGATTAACAGGGGGGTAGCCTTATACTAACCCCCTATTTAAGAATCGCTAAAAATCATCCAAATCAGTACAATGTGCAATCACCGAACCATAACGATGGTACTCCGTACTGCCGCCGATCAGTGCATCTATGCCATCCTGAAAGAGAACAATAATATCGGATCCACCAAAGAGGAAGTACCCAAATTCATCGCCTTTGAGCATTTCCGCGCCCGGCGTAGCCGTCATGTGTACCGAGGAAACTTGGGCCATCCCGATGGGAATCACCGCTACAATACCGACATTGCCATAAGGCGAATCCGTTGTGTCTATGGTGATAATACCACGTGCCTGATAGAATTCGTACGCTCCCTCCGAGTTATCGGGCGCGTCAAACTGATTGTCCGTAATGTTTACATCCAGAAAAACTTTGCCCATCACCGGGTAGCATTCCTTTACCACACCCGATACCGGTAGATGAAAACGGTGGTAGGAATAAGGCCCTAAAAAGTAGTGTGCAAAATGCCCGTTAGCAAAGGCATCTGCATAGTCGCTGCCCTTGAGCAATTCTTTGATACTGGCGTACTTATGCGTTTTTTTTACGGTTATTTGGTCAATCGTCGAGTCTGGCCCAATGCGGTATTGTGCACGGTAGGTACAGTCGGCCGGACTCACCACCACCGTATTGTCAAAGGGGTCAGCAATCGGGCGCAGCCCTGGGTTCAGCTCGCGGGCAAAAAACTGATTAAATGTCAACCACCCGCTCGGACTATTGGGTTTGCCGTTGACCATCGAGTTCTCCACCTCGTATTTGGGCGAGTCTTTGATAAAAGAATTTAGGACGTCATCATTGAAGGAATCCGTAGAATCCAGGAAGCTGCCCCAATCGTTGGCGTAATCGACGAGCCACTTCGAAAACCAAGGCAAATTCTGCACAATTACGGAATCTTTTGGGCCCACTGGCTGGTCAATCAGGTAATAAAAATGGCATAAACGATCGTATACCTCTTGCTGTTCATCCGTGCCAGGGGCGGTCCAGGCCGGGTCAGTGCTTTGTTGTGGAATCCATCGTGCAAACTCCTCCAGGTATTTCTGGTAAGTCTCCAGTTTTACGGGCCAGTCCAGGGCCTTATACAGCAGGTCATCCAAGTTTTTCTTAGCCTTCTTACGGGCCTTTTCCAAAGAATCCAGCAACAAATTGGCCAGTTTCTTATCCTTCGCCAGCTTCTTCATCAACTTGTCAATGACGGGGTCATTAGAAGACAGTACGGTGTTTTTCATAACGGTATTATTTATTGAATATGGTTGTATTCTCTTATGCTTTTCAGGGGCCATGCCTTCGTTCCTCGGCACCAGGCTGTCTGGTCGCTGTCGCTTCCGGCCATCCCTTGTCCTTAGTCCCTCCGGGCCTCGCGCTCCGGCCTCACGGCCTGCGCGCCTAATTTTTTCGCCAATCGTACCAGTGCGATCATACGATTGACACGCCTCCAAGTGCTGTCATGCCAAAACCTAATCCAATATTCACAAAAAGAAAGGACGCATACAAGGGTATTTCTACCTGAGTTTGGCTTGGTAGCCCTACAGCGATGGTTTCACCAAATAGACACATAGCTTGCCTTTTCGGGGTTAAGATTGTTTTGAAAAAATCTATGTGTCTATATGGTAAAAAACGCCTACCTCTTTTCCTACATCTCCCAACCTTCTCGATACTGCCGCCCTACAAATTGATTAGCTTCCTCCATGTTGGTGATCCGCATGTTTTCGCCGTCCCAGAGGAGTTTTTTGCGGGCGTAGAAGTCCATGCCGCCTTCGGCGTTTTCGCGCCGGAGAAGGTAGCTGCGGATAGCGAGATTACCCATCAATACGGTTTCGGTCATGGGGCCGGCATAGTCGAAGGAGGAGGTGAGGCCCTGGTGTTCTTTACTGCCAAATCCGGCTTTGCAGGCATCAACCCACAGGCGTTGGTGACCATATTCGGGTTCCATGTCCTCTTCCGTTTGTGGCCCAACTTCTACAGTGCCATCGTTGAGGTAAAGTTTGGGCATCAGCGGCGAGCTGTCGTTGACATTGGTGGCAATGAGGCCTTTTTCGCCGATGATCAATACGCCGTTAGCACTTCCTGGGCCGCCCATGTCGTCGTCCGCAGGAATGATGTCGGGGTGTGCGGGACGAATACCACCGTCGCTCCATGTCATTTCGATAGGAGATTGACTCTTGCTCGTCGCGCTAAATTTGAGGGTTACGAAAGAAGAGGCCGGGCAACCTTCCGGATAATAATCGGCGTTCCACATCCGGGAATAGATGGCCCCAATGCTGCATTCTGCCGAAGTGGGATATTTGAGGCCCAGCGTTCGGAAAGGAATATCAATAAGGTGGCAGCCCATGTCACCTAAGGCACCGGTACCGTAATCCCACCAGCCGCGCCAGTTGAAGGGGTGTAGGTCGGGCGTGTATGGGCGCTCGGGTGCTGGTCCTAGCCACAAATCCCAGTTCAGTTCAGCTGGCTTTTTGCTGGCATCGGGGGCCGCCATCGCAATGCCTTGTGGCCACACTGGACGGTTGGTCCATACCTGCACTTTTGAAATTTTGCCTATCCGCCCGCTATCCACCCATTGTTGGACCAACTGCAAAAGGGGGTTCGATGCCCCTTGGTTACCCATCTGGGTGACGACTTTTTGCTGGCGGGCCATTTCGGTCAGCAGGCGTGCTTCGCGGATGTTGTGCGTGAGGGGCTTTTGTACGTAAACGTGCTTGTTCCGGGCCATCGCGAAAGCTGCTGCCGGGCCATGAACATGATCGGGGGTAGAAATTGTCACGGCATCAATGTCTTTTTCCTGCTCCAGCATCACCCTGAAATCGGCGTATAACCTTGCATCAGGAAACTGCTCTACAGATGCAGCAGCTGAACCTGAAAAGTCGACATCGCAGAGTGCTACCACCCGTTCTCGGCCATTGACAGAGGCGCGCAAAATATCAGACCGCCCCTTGCCGCCGGCACCAATAGCTGCCAGTACCAGCTGATCGCTGGGAGCGGTATAGCCCACACCACCCAGTACATGCCGGGGAACGATAAAAAAGGAGGAGGCAATCGCCCCATTTTTGATGAATTCCCGACGGGAGGTATTCTTTTTGGGCTTCATAAGGAGGTCTGTATTTTCGTTTCTCTAAGGAACAGCACTTTATTTTCTGCGCAATGCTAAGGTAAATAAAAATTGGTGCTGGAATGATAGAGGATTTGTCTCTACTAGTATCCACAAAATGCAGGAGCGATGTGGAAGGGTGGTGCCGCTATGGCGGTACCAGACAGTGGTGCGCTAAAGCGCCACTGGCCGAGTGAATAACGAGCCCTGCAACGTAGCGACGGTGCCGTCGTGAAACTCTCTACTAACTAAGGAGAGGTACAATACGGCACCGGCCTGCCCTGTTACAACTGCTGAAAGACCTTTTCCAGTAAGGCTTTGGTCGCTTTGATACCTTCGTCTTCTGACAACTCCTGGCCTTCGTATTCGATGCCGACGTATCCCTGGTAGCCAGCTTCCTTAACAATTTTCATCATGCGTAGGAAGTCGGTATGAGTTTCTTCGCCGGCGGCGTTAAAGTCGTGGGTTTTGGCGCTGACCCCTTTGGCGTAAGGCATCAGGTCTGTTACCCCCTGGTAGCGGTCGTACTCTTTGAGGCATTCATACTCGGGGCCTCTTTCTATGCAAAAGTTGCCGAAGTCGGGGAGGGTGCCCACATTGTCCATGTTTACCTTTTGCATCACGCCAGCCAGCCAGTTTCCATCGGAAGAATAGCCACCATGGTTTTCGACAATAACGTTGATGTTTTTGGTGGCGGCGTAAGTGCCTAGGGCAGCTAAACCTGCCGCAGCATGGGCGGCTACCTCTTCGGCGGTACCACTACCAGCTGCATTGACCCGGATAGAGTGTGCGCCGAGGAATTGGGCGGCATCAACCCAAGGATAGTGATTTTCTACGGCCTTTTGGCGAGCATCATCATCGGCATCGCCCAAGTCGCCTAGGCGGTCACACATGATAAGGCCGACGGTGACGCCAGCTTCCTTGCACTTGTTGCGGAAGGCCGTGAGGTAAGCCTCGTCTTGAGCTTTGCTAAAGTAAAAGGTATTGACCAACTCGATGGAATTGACGCCATAACTGGCAGCGATAGTGGGAAAATCCATGGGGTCGAGGTCACCTTGTAATAGGGAGTCAGGTGACTCCTCGAGCATCCGTCCAAAAGCATCCCAATCATCGATAGCACCACCAAAAAAAGAACGATGGAGCGACCATTGCGCCAGGGAGATTTGGAAATCTTGTTCGGTGACGACTTCGTCGTCGGTATCGGCAGCTTGCTCAGGAGTTTGGGGGCTACAGGAGACAAAAAAGAGTACTAGGAGAGGAAGGAGAATTCTTGTGGACATAGTTGATTAGTTTGATGGTTTGTTTGTTGATAATTAAAATATAAGAGTACCCTAGTTGCTTCGGGCTTCAGTTTTGACTTTAAAACGGATTATTTTTTGTGGGGTACAAATTAATCAATCTTGGGAATTATCCGGGTGCCAGCGGCTTGAACGTCTATGGAATACTCCTTTAGGTTTTCATCGAGCAGAATTTGGGTCCGCCCATCGGCAAGGGTAGCACCGCCGATGAAAGTTACTCCTGCGGGTTTTTCAGCACGCACGAAAGCTCTCCTGCTGGCGTATTCATCGTTCATTATCCACAAACGGGTATAATCCATGGGGAGCAGTGGTTGGCCAACCGAAGTGATGAGGCCCCAGCGTTTTTGGTAGCGAACGGCCAACATATTGTGAGGTGCCCAGCGGTTGAAGTGGTCATAAGGGCCAAGTTTTTGAGGAGTGTCGATGTTCCATAGGTAGACTTCGTCGCGTTGCTTTTCAAGGATGATCAACTCGTTGTCTTCAAAATAGCCGATGCGTCTATAGGTGCTGGTATCGGCAAGGCTGCCGTTGAGAAAGTAGAGTTGATAGGCTGTAGTTGCATTGGCCTGCTGCTGGCCTACCACTACCGTTTTGGTGGGCAGGTCGATCTCCAGGCTATGCGCGGTAATGAAACCGAAGACGAGGCGACCATTGCCGGAGAGGATACCTAGTTGGCCATCAGCGTTTTCGGCAATGTAGTAAGGATAGGGCTGAGGGATACTGCTATCGGCTTGTTCGTAATAGATTTTGTGGATGTCAAAATAAGGAAACAATTTTGCGTAAATAGGCTTGATGATAACCTTCCCGGAAGCATTCTTTACGCCAAATTGGCGATGGTCATTTATGAAAATCTGCTGCTGTTGGAGGTCTGTTTCCTGGACTTTGCAGGAAGAAAGAAATAGCAGGTACAAGAGGATAAGTACGAGCTGGCTTGGGAACTTATTTGTTATCATCTATTACGCTGAATAAAGGGAGGAGAAAGTACAAGTTATGAATTAGTGGGCAATAGCCCTAATTCGCATATAGACCACAAGTTGTATTTAGAAATGGGCCCTTGTGCGCTAGCGGGTAAAACTTGACTTTTTTGTGTAAACCTAAGTTGTAGCGTAACTACTTTTTGGCTCCTTTGTGAAGGATGTAATTGGCTTTTTGCTAGTAATTTGTGCTCTCGGGGAGTTCTCTGATGAGGTAGTTTCAAGGTGTAAATGAAGAGGTTTTAAGGTCGCTCTTTTGTACCCCAATGGAGCAAAAATACGCTGGGGGTATAACTCCCCCAACCAGGGTTGGGGGTCCCACCCCGCCTGAGTCGCCACATCGCCTACCTCGCCCTAAAGCGATACAGGCATGCCTCCTCCACCTACTCCCTTTCGGAAGTAGCCAGCTTCAAAAAACAAAAACCGCTGATTTTCCTGCTGACCTTGCAGGGGTATTGACCTATGATTAAACAGAGAAAAGGGTCGTGAATTCTCCGAATAAGGCAAAGTTAACTAAAAGTTTTTTTATTTTAAAATTAACAACAAAAAAACTTAAACTCCATTGATCATCCCCTTCACCCAGGCATTAGGGATCATATCAATGGTGAGGTTGATACGTTCCACCTCGCTGTTATTGTTAATGCGGTGGGGATCAGTCAGACGTAGGTACCAACATTCGCCAGCCAGAAGCGGGACGATCTCGTTATTGAGGTAGAACTCCACTTGGTCATTTGTAAAAACGGGAATGGTGAGACGAATGACAGACCGTTCAATGTGTAAGCCCAAGGTGGGATCGGTATGCTCCCGGACGGTAGCCTGTGGGGCCAGTCGCAACAGTCGCACCAGCGTTACATCAGTATGCGCTTTGAAGTAATCGACAACACTCGTCAAATAAGGCGACTTTTTCAAAAGTTCGGTATCCATCCAATCGGTCCACGAGCCATCGGCGTAATCATCGGCGGGTGGCGGTATCGGTAAGGAAGGGTCTACCATGTGAGCAGGAGAGCGCAGCGGCAGCACATCATAATAAATGTAGCTATATAATTGGAGTGCCTTTACTTCTTCCTGGAGTTTAGAAACATCAAAGGTGAGGGGCAGTTTTACTCGATCCAGTGTCGCATCGGCGGTTTCGGAAGATAACATGATATATGTGTTTTGGAGGTGTATTTCCATAGACATGCCCTATGCATAAGCTAAAGTCATGCTAAGATGTTGCAAAATAATATTTTCCTGAAACCTTTGCAAAATAATCAAGGCTTCCTCCTTCGGCTACGCTTGGCCTCTTGGATTTGGTAGCGAAGCAGGATACTGTAAGCTACATTCAAAGCCGGTGGCTCAAAGTCTCTGAAGCCTTCTTTTTGGTCTTCGGTAAGGATGGGGTTTTCTGCCTTGATACTCCCAAAGGAAGCAATCGTAAGGTTGGGAATGATTTTCAGGTCGAGTGATACCTTCTTGGATAACTTGAAGGTAGCTACTGGTATCAGTGAGGCCTCTAGCGCAAAAATCCGCCCTCGATAAGGGAAGGAGCCAGAGTCGTAGGGCGTACGCTTAAAAGTATATAGCGATGGTTCCATAGACACCGCTACGCCAAATCGTAAAATATCGTACTTGGGGTTACCAAAGTACTTGCCCAACTCGTAGCGAAAAGCAAAAGCTGCCATTCGCTCTTCTGTACCCGTAAAGTAGAGATCTATCGTATTACCCATGTCGTCAAAGACATAAATATCCTGGCGAAATGAGGACTTGGAAATCGCAAACTTCGTCAGTGCCAGCTCTTGAAATATCCCCTCTCTATTCTCAAATTGAACGCTGCCCCCAATACTTATCAATTGAGATGGACTAAGAAGGGTCGTCGTGGTTTCGTAATCGGTCGTCCTGCTTCCCACCACTCTGAAGGTGCCCGCATTGGGCTCACGGTAACTCAGGATCAGGCGTGTATCTTCTTCTCGACTAAATTCACTGAAATACGTAAAAGCATCCACTGCGGGGTAATAGTTGAAGGTCGTCGCCACCCGCACGTTCTGCTTTTTGAGCCATTTGCTTCTTTGGGCAGCTGCGGAAAATGGGAGTATAAATACTAAAACAAGGGCAAGGGTGATTAACCTTTTCATAGAGCGCGGTTTTATGTTCAGAAATAAAGAGAGAAAACAGGTAATTTCTATATGCGAAAATAAGAAATCATCGCTTAAGCGATGAAAGATACCATTGACAATACTTTTTCTGCAAGCAATTGGTTCCCTTTTACCTGAATAGAAGCTTCGAGATCGCTATGTCGTTTACTCTTCGATACCAATTGCCAAAAAGCTTCTGCGGCAATCGTTACCTCCGTTACTGGTGTATTGGCGGCGGTTTCGCCAATTTGCCATTGCCCCTGATGAGCACAGAGGTACCAATTGCCTCCACATTCATCAGGGATGCTCAGTTTAATACAAGTTTCATCAGTGGCGGGCACCTCTCTGAAGGTATGCGGCAGTGCCTTTAGACAAACCTCCACAAAAGGCAAAAAGAAGTCTTTGGTCATGATTCCCGGTCGCTGCACGGCATCTCTTATTTGCTGCTGGTGCAAAAACTTCTCCGTGTATTCCCGTGCAATGTGCATCCAGTTTTTGCTTTCTTCTTCACCGGCCCAGGCTACCGAAAAAGTGGCTTTATCATATGGATCTAGCGAAGCGTAATAGGCATTGTACAAGGGGCCAGTAAGCTCGTGGAGGAGGATCAGTATCTCCGGACTCACCCGCTTCATGGCCTTCACCCAATCGGCATTCAGGCGATTAATATAGGCTACCAAATCCTCGTAAGATGCAATCTCGGCAGTCTCTCCCTGGTAGCCATCGCGCAGCATAGAGAGGATACGGATGTTGCCGTCCAGCAAATGCGCCACGACGTCTTTTACTTTCCATTGGCTGGCCACTGTTTGTACCTGCCACTCTTCTGCGCTTAAGCTTTTGATCAGCGTCAGGAACTGTTCGTTTAGTTCCGGAAGCTTATGGACGAGGTCGAGGATAGGAGTAGGCTTTTTCATTTGTTTAGCATTCATTATTTCACCGGCAAATACAATTTCATCTTCTCCGCCTCAAATGCCACCGCATCCAAATGCCCCATTTGGGTTTTGTCATCGGTGATCAGGTGCAGATGGATGAAGGAATCATGGTGGGTGAAAACGCCCTGGTGTTCGGTAGAGAAAAAGCCGATAATCTCTACTTGTTCTTGCCCTAGTTTATAGTTCGTTTGCCCCTGGTGGGCTTCTTCTGGCGAGCTCACTTTACTGCCTTCTGGCAAGTTTTGGATGTGAATATCGGCACTCATCACTTCCCCCTTTAACTTGAATACAAAAGGGCGTTTATAGCTTTTAGTGAGGGTGTCCAAGTGGTTTTCTAGCGCCTTGCTGTTAGTGATAGACGCAGGCAATTCATGCGCTTGCCATTCCGTAACGTTGCCATAAACAAGGAAGGGCGCTTCTGTGTCAAACGTCGCTTCTACCATCATAGTAGTATCAGATACGACCTTCGAAACATAGGCCTGGCCATCATTAATCAGTAGTTCGCCTTGCAGGTAACTCAAAGGGCCGATGCCGTACAATCCTTCTTTGTTTTCAATGTCTTCCAAGCGGATAATACCGGCCAATTCTCCTTTCCACATCACATTTTTCATGGCGCCCGCCACTTGCACATCGGGGTAGGCGTCATGGGTAATTACTGCTCCCCCGCCGCAAGAGAGAAAGCCAAGGCTTATCAGCACTAAGAGGGTAGGAGTGATGAACCTGTTATTCATTGGTTATGATTTTTAGTTGATTGTTCTGGTTTTTATAGGGATTTGGGGCCATACCTTCTCCCGTGCCGACTAGAAAAGTCGGCACGGGATCGGCACCGGGCTCTTCGCTCTCATGCAGTGCTGCGCATTGCATACCGCTGCGATCCCTTGTCCTGCTCCTCCGTGCGCCGAGCTCCAGGCTCTGCCTTCCGCACCGACAATTTACAGGCACACGCTCTTAATCCCGCTCGTAATGAATTTCCGTTTTTTCAATGCCGTATTTGTCATAATAAAACCAATCATCCACCTTCACGCCTGAAAGTATTCTTCCCCCGCAGTTTTTTATCCATTTCCTCGGCGTGATCCAGTTGATAGAAGAAAAATAACCGCTAACTCCCACAAATTTTTGATCAATCTCTACCGGGTCTGAGCTCACCAACGTTAGCTCAACGACATTCAAATCATCAGCGATGTTGTGGTTACTAATCAATTCATCCATCTCTTCAAAGCTTGATTGGGGCAGCGTGTCAATGGGTGTTTCTGAAAGGTCTTCATCAGCAGCAGAAAGGTAGCGAAAAAACCGAGTCGCTTTCCATTTGAAATCAACAATAGGGAGCTCTTTTTCACTTCGCTTAAAGGTGAATACACAGAAATGAACAGGAGAGAAAATAAAGGTGCCCGTCAGTCTTAACGTATCGCCTAGGAGGGTGCTGTTATGGTCGATCTCGTTGTTGCCCATGTAAACATGATTGCCGGAACGAAAGGCATTGTTTAATACAACCCCAATCTTAATATGACAGTCAATAATAAGCAGATAAGCCCCCTTGAAGACCACCTTGCCGGTAAGCTGATACTTGGTGAAGGACAATTCTTCTAAACCATGGTCGACACTACTCGAAGGCACCCGCTCCATGGATTCGCAGTTAAACAAGAGCTTATCCACAAATTCAACCTCCTTACCATAGAAGTTATGGTCTCCTGAATGCATGGAAAAAGTAGATGTTATTGTTCTGATCGTCATAGTTTTTTGGGGGATTTGCACCATATAAGAAGCTCATTAAAAAAAAACACACTTAAATGCCCTTACAATCCCTTATATGGTTCAAATAAAAGGGGATAACTTCACCAAGTTAACGCCTTTTCTTTTTACGAAACTTACCCTCTCCATCTATAGTGTAGTTGATGTTAATATTCCGAAAGTCCAGCATTGATTCAAAGGCTTGGGTATCCATGCGGGCACTTCTGGTTATTTGCTGTGATTGGGTCAGTACAGGGTTTTGTACCCGTTCTTCGTACCAAGACCATTGCCCGGCTACCGGAACAAAGCTATAACCAATGTTGATTTTTTTGTGAATCTGGAAATTCAAGCCCAAGTGGATGTTCAGACCTATCCCTAGCCACGTTTCCCTACGTGGGAACCCTGCACTAGTCAAAGGAATAGTATTTTTTCTTTGATAAACCGGGTAGCCGCCTACACTTGCATCTGCCGTTAACCGCTTGAACAGTGGGAACATTTTACCTCGCCGGTAACCAAAACGAATATCAGTGGTTTCGATATGTGTACCACTAGTAGGTTCATAAATCATAGTACCTACTCTTTCGCCCACTCTAAGGTCTTCTTTCCTAGTGAAACCAAAGGCAAATAAATCAAAATGATGATAGCTATTATCCTCCTTGATTACCCGATAATACATCCCTAGAGAAAGGGCCGCATCATGGTCTTTACTTATCAAATAAAGAATGGAGTCACTAGTGAATTGATTAATCTCCTCCCGATTTTGATAATAGAAATTATGCAATCCGATCCATTGGTCAGGCATGGCGCGTTTTTGCCCCAGCAGACTGGTGCTCAACAAAGATAGCAAGACGAAAAGGGAGAATAAGCGAGTGCTAAAAGGAATAGTTTTCATACGCAGAGAGATTTGTTATTCAAATAGCCAGGTCAATCAAAGTAATGACCTTAGCGTTGTTGGAAAGATAAGGTTTTGTCACTTTTCTTTAGCTTAATTCTACGGAAATTATTCGTTCTCATCATAGAAGAAAAAAGAAATATTGGTGCTAAAAAGTCGAAAATTCCCACCAAGGCATTAAAAAAGGCCCTCTACGGTGTTCCAATGTTAAGTTTTGCCGTAAAAGAGGAAACCTAACATGGGAATCTAACCATTTTGCTTACCGTGTGTTACTTTTGTGTTAATTGATTGTTTAATAAAAGTTAACCCAGTTGTGTTATGAGCAAAAAACTCAAGAAAGCAGAGAAGAAATTGAAGTCACTCAAAAGTGCATTGGCAAAAGCTAAGAAAAGCCAATCTAAATTGGAAAAAAAGCACAAAGCAGAGGTAAAGAAATTGAAGTCAAAACTCAAAGCTGCTACCAAGCCTAACGACTCCAAAGGAAAAAAGCCTGCTAAAGTAAAGACACTAAAAAAGAAGACGGCCTAGACCGTCTTCTTTTGTAAGTTTTATTGTTTTGAACAGCCAAGAGGTCCTGCCTCTTGGCTGTCGTTTTTTAGTAGGTGAGCTTGGTCACTAAGGCTAGTTTTTATTTCGATAGAACGCCTGCAAAACAAAAAACGCCTTCTTTTTCTCCCCTTCTTCAGAGATGAGTCCCTTTCGGTTCCAGCCATCTTGAATGGCTGGCAGCACTCTTCGAGGAGACCTGAAATCCACAAGTATCCACGGCGAGAATCCTTGGATTTTGTCCACCCTATCAATCATCTGCAAGGTTTCTACGTAGAGGTTTTCCTGGAACTCTTCGGTCCACCGTTCGTCTTTGGTACCGTGTAATCCCTTTTTGGCTCCTGCGCCAAATTCAGAAATCAGTACAGGTTTGTCTTCTTCAATCTTCCAGGTAATGGTTTTACACTTTTCCGGCAGCCCATCATACCAGCCGATGTATTGGTTGAAACTTAGGATGTCTACCACTTCGGCAAAGGGGTCGTCAATGGTTCTGATCGTAGGGTCTCCCCGGTAGTTTTTTTGCTCTAGGGCGGCACTGATCAGCCGAGTATTGTCTTTTGCTCTGGTGTAAGCTGCGAGCTTGTTTAGGAAGACATTTCTGGCAGGCACATTAGGCGTTTCATTGGCCATCGACCAGATGATGACGCTGGCCCTGTTTTTATCGCGCGCAATCAGCTCAGATAATTGAGTTTCTGCATTCTGATAGGTGCTCTCATTGTCCCAGGAGATGGTCCAGTAAACGGGGTTTTCTTCCCATACCAGGATGCCCATCTGATCGGCCAACCTCACCATGTGTTCATTATGCGGATAATGCGCCAAGCGCACATAGTTGCACCCCAGCTCCTTGGCCCACTCCAACAGCTGTGTGGCATCTTCTTTGGCATAACCACGGCCATCTCGTAGCGGACTTTCTTCGTGGATGGAAATACCCTTGAGGTAAACAGGCTTATTGTTCAACATAATCTGTGTACCCTCCGTACGGATACTCCGGAAACCAATTTGATCTTTCACCGTCTCTTGGGCGGTCTCGATAGCTACATTGTACAAGAAAGGATCTTCCAAAGACCAGTAGCGAATCTCCTCAACAGGAATATTTATAGCGACGTAGCCGTCCTGATCGGTTGTAAGTTGCTGATTTATCTCTAAGTCAGGGAGTTTGAGCTGAAGCTTTTGAGCACCAGCATCCTTACTGTTTATTTGCACGTAACCCTTTATCTTTTTGGTGTCCTGCGGGTCCAGTTGGATAAAGTAATCCTCTACAAAAGCAGCAGCTGTTTCTACGAGCTTTACATCTCGGGTAATGCCTCCATAGTTCCACCAATCCGTGTTGAGGGTCGGCACGCCGTCTTTGAGGCGCTTGTTATCTACTTTGACGATCAAGAAATTGTCTTGCGCTTTTACAATATCCGTCACTTCAAAATTGAAAGGCGTAAAACCGCCAATGTGGGTGCCTAATTTCGTGCCATTCAGATAAACCTCGGCTTGATAATTGGCGGCTTCAAAGTAGACGAAAAGACGATTTCCTTTGGCAGAAAAATCAAAGTCAAACGACTGCTTGTACCACACCGTTCCTTCGTAGTAGTACAATGACTCCTTTTGCGTATTCCAGTCGCCAGGAACTTTAAGGTTATCCATCTTGTCAAAGTCGTACTCTAGCAGATCGGAAGCATCTTTGGGCTTCGAATCCAAGAAAAAAGCACTTGCCCAAGGAGTGGGCTGCTGGTCAAAGGGTTCGTAGCGATAATTGTAATAGCCGTTTTCATACGGATCGACAATGTATTTCCAATCGCCATTCAGGGATATCGTCGTCCGGTTGTAGACGTTTTGCAATAAATGATCTTGGCTATAGCTGGAAGTTGCCCAAGCTATCAAAGCCAGAAGAAGAAAATGTTTACTCATGTCTTTTGTCTCTTTTTACACGATTTGCACTTAATATTTAGTAAATAGGAGAGAGGGTTTTGAACCACCAAAGGCACNNTTATATGCCCTTATAATCCCTTTTATGGTTCAAAAAAGATGCACTTATATGGTTTGAATTACCCCGTTTTCAGAAACTGCTTAGGCGTAAGCCCCGTCTCTTTCTTGAAGTAGGTGTTGAAAACCGTTTTGGAGTTGAACCCACTTTCATAAGCCAATCCTAATAAGGTGATGTGCGCATTGGCAGGCTCTTTGGCTAGTCGCTTAAAAGTCTCCACCCGATAATGATTGATAAACTCACTGAAGTTCTTGCCCAGGCACTCATTGAGTAGCCATGAGAGTTGATTGGGGTGCAAGTCCAGGTGTTCCGCCATGGAGCGCAGCGACAAGTCAGAATTTAGATACGGTGCTTCCTCCTCT
This sequence comes from Lewinella sp., assembly GCF_050633125.1. NCBI lineage: Bacteria > Pseudomonadati > Bacteroidota > Saprospiria > Saprospirales > Lewinellaceae > Lewinella > Lewinella sp. Next base: position 200 of record NZ_JBOEFX010000007.1, on the reverse strand, counting down.
ATGTATGAGAGTAGCTTTTTCTGATATTGGGCTGTCGCTTCTTTATCCAGCAAGGCCTTTTTGCTTTTTTTAGCTCCCTTTTTTGTGCTAAACAATTTGGGCGGGAACAGCTGCTGCTGAAATTCACTGTACCTCGGATCATCCTTGATCGAGTTCATCAGAGGGTCGGAAAGCCGAAGGAGTAGTAATGGGTTGTTAGT